>DATBQN010000178.1:0-39445 GCA_036560825.1 Thermoanaerobaculia bacterium | reverse complement strand
CGACTCCTCGCACACCGGCCACGGTCCCACCGACACGCGCCACTATGCCAAGGGCAAGTACCACACGGGCGTGGGGCAGGGCGTCTTTCGGCTCTATGCCGCGGCGGACGGCGCGATCGCGGGCTACTCCTGGAGCGTCACGAAGGCATCCGAGTTCTACCCGCCGGGCGAGCGCAACCTTCTCGTCGGCCGGCTGAACGGCAGCGTCCGTCCGAGCGGCGACGGGGGACGGGGCAAGACCGCCGGCGCCGCCGATGCCGCCGACGAGTCGAGCGACGACGATGCGCCGCGGTAGATGCCGCGCTCAGGACATGCGATGAACGGGATCGAAGAGATCGAGGGGAAGGCGGCGGGCGCCGGGCGGCGGTTCGGCGTCGTCGCCTCGCGCTTCAACGGCGAGATCGTCGACCTCCTCGTCCAGGGCGCCCTCGACTGTCTGCGCCAGCACGGAGTCGCGGCGGCGGACGTCCGGCTGGTGCGGGTGCCGGGCGCCTGGGAGATCCCGGGGGCGCTCGCCGAGCTCGTGGCACCGGCTGGTGACGGGCAGGCGGGCTTCAAGCCCGACGGCCTGGTGGCGTTGGGCGCCGTCATCCGCGGCGAGACCTCGCACTACGACGTCATCTGCGACGAGTGCAGCCGCGGCATCGCCGCGGTGACCCAAGAGCTCCGCATCCCGGTGGGCTTCGGCGTCCTCACCTGCGAGACCACCGAGCAGGCCGAGGCGCGCGCCGGCGGCGAGGAGGGCAACAAGGGCTGGGACGCGGCTCTCGCCGCCCTCGAGATGGTCGACCTCTATTCCCGGCTGCGCGGCTGACATGCTGACCCTCCTCTCCCGCGCCGCCCGCGGCCTGCGGCGCTCGCCGGGCTTCACCGCCCTTTGCGTGCTGACGCTCGCGGTGGGGATCGGCGCCGACACCGCCGTCTGGAGCGTCCTCGACGCCGTGCTCCTGCGGCCGCTGCCGTACCCGCGCTCCGAGCGGCTGATGTGGATCGGCCACACCGTGCCCGGCCTCGGGCTCTCGCTCGTCGGCCTCTCGGACGGCACCTACGCCCTCTACCGGGCGCACCAGCGGTCCTTCTCCGACCTCGCTCTCTACCGCGCCGGGCCGGTCAACCTGGCGGGCGAGCACGGACCGGTGCGGGTGCCGGCGGCGACCGCCACGGCGTCGCTCTTTCACGTGCTCGGCGTCGGCCCCCGCCTCGGCCGCTCGTTCGACGCGGCGGAGGACCGGCCGGGCGGCCGCGCGGTGGCGCTCGTCGGCGACCGCCTGGCGCGCCAGCTGGGCGGCGGCGCGCGGCCGCGTCCGGTCGTCGGGCGCCTCCTCCGCATCGACGGCGTGCCGACGGAGGTGATCGGCGTCATGCCCGCGGGCTTCGCCTTCCCCGACCTCGACACCGAGCTGTGGCTGCCGCGGCGGGTCGACCCCGAGCGCACCAACCTGGCCGAGCTCAACGACGACGCCGTGGGCCGCCTCTCCCCCGGCGCCACGCGGCGGAGCGCCACGGCCGATCTCGAGCGAACGGCGCGCGCCCTCGAGCGCTGGGTGCCCGGCCGGGTGGCCAAGATCCTCGTCGGCGCCCACATCGAGCCGGTCGTCATGCCGCTCCGCGACCAGCAGGTGGGCGACGTCGGCCAGCTGCTGTGGATCCTCTTCGGCGCCGTCGGCTGCATCCTCGCCATCGCCTGCGCCAACGTCGCCAACCTCCTCCTCGTGCGCGGCGAAGGGCGCCAGCGCGAGCTCGCGATCCATGCCGCGCTGGGGGCGCCGCGCCGGCTGCTCTTGGGCGGCGTGCTCGCCGAGAGCCTCCTCATCGGGCTCGCGGCCGGGGCGGCCGGCGTCGCCCTCGCCTGGGGCGGCCTGCGGCTCCTCGCCGCCCTCCGGCCGCCGGCGCTCAGCCGCCTCACGCCGGCCTCGCTCGACCTCCGGACGCTCGCCTTCGCCGCGCTCCTCTCCGTCGTCACCAGTCTCCTCTTCGGCCTCGTCCCGGCCTGGCGCGCCGGCCGGCGCGCGGCGCTCGCCTCCGACCTCAAGGGGAGCGGCCGGGCGCTCACCGCCGGGCGCGGCCGGCGGCGCCTCCGCCAGCTCCTCGTAGCCCTGCAGCTCGCGCTCGCCGTCGTCCTCCTCGCCGGCGCCAGCCTCATGCTGCTCTCCTTCCGCCATCTGGTGGCGATCGATCCCGGCTTCGACGCCAGGAGCGTGCTGACCCTGGAGATCTCGCTCCCCGAGGCGGAGTACCCGGACGACGCGGCGGCGGCGCGCTGCCTCGACGCCGCGGTGGCGCGGATCGCGGCCCTGCCGGGGGTCGATGCGGCGGCCGCCGTCTCCTTCCTGCCCCTCACCCAGACCGCGCTCGCGGGCCACGACTTCGCCGACTACCCGCGCGCGCCGACCGTCCCGCCGCCGGTCATCGACTACCGCTACGTCACCTCCGGCTACTTCCGGACGATGGGCATCCCGCTCGTCGCCGGGCGCGACCTCGACCCCGCGGCCGCCTCGCGGCGGACCGGCGAGGCGGTGGTGAGCCTGGCTCTGGCACGGCGCTGGTGGCCGCACGGCAGCGCCCTCGGCCGGCGGCTGCGGCCGCAGAAGCGGGGGAGCAAGCCGACGGACCCCTGGTACACGATCGTCGGCGTGGTGGGCAACGTCCGCCATCGCGCCCTCACCGACGAGGCGCCGGAGGAGGCGGCGTACTACCCGGTGCTGCCCAAGAAGCCCGGCGCCTGGTCGGCGCGCGAGATGATGCTCGCCGTGCGCACCCGCGTGGCGCCGGAGTCGCTCGCCCCCGCCGTCCGCCACGAGCTCGCCGGGGTCGCGCCGGACGTGCCGGCCGCCAACCTGCGCACCCTCGACGAGGTGCTCCACGGCGCCCGCTCGCAGATCGAGTTCTCGGCCCTCATGGTCCTCCTCGCCACCGCCGTGGCGCTCGGGCTCGGCGCCATCGGCCTCTACGGCTTCGTCTCCTACCTGGTCGGCCTGCGCACCGCCGAGATCGGCATCCGCATGGCGATGGGGGCGAGCGGGCGGCGCATCCGCTGGATGATCCTCGGCGAGGCGGGCGCCATCACCGCCGTCGGCCTCGGGGTCGGGCTAGCCGGCGCAGCGGCCCTCGGCGGCTGGATGCAGGGGCTGCTCTACGAGGTGAGCCCGCGCGATCCGCTCGCCTTCTCGGCGGCCCCGCTCCTCCTCGCCGCCGCGACGCTCGCCGCGAGCTACCTCCCCGCCGAGCGCGCCGCGCGCATCGAGCCGCGCGTCGCCCTCGAGCGGGGCGAGTAGGGCGGCCCGCAGCAGCTCGAGTCGAGCTGACCCGGCCGATCTCGTCGTCGGGCTGGAGTCCGGCGCCCGCAGCCGCTATCATGGGCCGGCCGGAGGCGGCGCCCGGCAGGCGGGGCGCGCGGCCGGCGCGAGAGAACCGGCGCGCGGCGCCGGTCCAGTCCGAATCCACCAGCGATCGAGCAAACGGTTCGAGGCAGACGGGGGAATGCCGTCTCGGGCGACGGATCTTTGAGGCGAGGCATGGCGGCCGGAAAGCGGCGGACGGCGCGGGAGATGGCGGTGCAGATGCTCTACCAGGGGGATCTCGGCGGCAGCACCATGCTGCAGATCTTCGCCGGCTTCGACCTCTCCGACTACCTGGCCCAGGAGGCGGCGCGCGACAAGCGGCCGGCACCGCGCGAGCGCGTCCCCCGCGCCGCCCCGTCCGCCCATGACATCGAGGCCGATCGCGCCGACTACGCGCGGCGCCGGCAGCGCGTCGACGAGGCCTTCCATTACGCGCAGGCGCTGGTGCGCGGCACCCTCGAGCACCGCGACGCGATCGACGGGATGATCCGCGGCCAGGCCGACAACTGGCGCCTCGAGCGGATGCCGGCGGTCGACCGCACCATCCGGCGCCTCGCCGTCTACGAGATGCTCTTCGAGACCGACATCCCCAAGCTGGTGGTGGTCGACGAGGCGATCGAGCTGGCCAAGAAGTTCGGCTCCGAGCAGTCCGGGCGCTTCGTCAACGGCCTCCTGGACGGCCTCCTGAAGCAGCACACGTTCCCCGGGAGCCTGACGTGACCTACGACCACAAGTCCATCGAGGCCAAGTGGCAGGACCGCTGGGAGAAGCACCGCGTCGCCGAGACCGACCTCAAGAGCTCGCGCGACAAGCTCTACATGCTGATGATGTTTCCCTACCCGTCGGGCGACCGCCTGCACGTCGGGCACGGGCGCAACTACATCCTGGGCGACGCCCTCTTCCGCTTCCTCCGCATGCACGGCAAACGGGCGCTCAACCCGATGGGCTGGGACGCCTTCGGCCTGCCCGCCGAGAACGCCGCCATCCAGCGCGGCGTCCACCCGCGCGACTGGACGCTCGCCAACATCAAGGTGATGAAGGCGCAGTTCCGGCGCTGGGGCATCCTCTACGACTGGTCGAAGGAGATCGCCTCCTGCACCCCCGAGTACTACCGCTGGAACCAGTGGCTGTTCCTGCGCATGCTGGAGCAGGGCCTCGCCTACAAGAAGCAGGCGCCCGTCAACTGGTGCCCGAGCTGCCAGACCGTGCTCGCCAACGAGCAGGTGGTCGACGGCGCCTGCGAGCGCTGCGGGACGCCGGTCGTCCAGCGCGACCTCGAGCAGTGGTTCTACCGCATCACCGATCACGCCGAGAGCCTTCTCGCGGGCCTCGACCGCCTCGACGGCTGGCCGGAGAAGGTCAAGGTCATGCAGCGCAACTGGATCGGCCGCTCGGAGGGGGCGGAGATCGACTTCGCGGTGCCCCGGCTGGGCGCCACGATCGAGGTCTTCACCACCCGGCCCGACACCGTCCACGGCGCCACCTTCCTCGTCCTCGCCCCCGAGCACCCGCTCGCCGCGAGGCTGATCGAGGGGAGCCCCGAGCGCGCCGCGATCACGGCCTGGATCGAGCAGGTCCGCAACACCCCGCGCCGGGAGCGCGAGGGCGAGGACGCCCCGAAGGAGGGCCGCGACACCGGAGCGGCCGCCGTCAACCCGGCGACCGGCGAGGCGATCCCCATCTGGCTCGCCAATTACGTCCTCCCCGAATACGGCACCGGCGCCATCATGGCGGTGCCGGCGCACGACGAGCGCGACCTCGCCTTCGCGCGCCAGGAGGGTCTGCCGGTGCGGCTCGTCTACCAGCGCGAGGGCGAGACGATCGATCCTGCCGAGCTCGCCCAGCCCATCCTCCACGAGGGGACGATCCGCAACGCGCCGCCCTTCGACGGCCTCGCCGACGGCCCGAAGACGATCTCCCGCTTCATCGAGTGGCTGCAGGGGAAGGGCTGCGGGCGGCGGCGCGTCACCTACCGGCTGCGCGACTGGCTGGTGTCGCGCCAGCGCTACTGGGGGACGCCGATCCCCATCGTCTACTGCCCGGCCTGCGGCATGGTGCCGGTGCCCGACGAGCAGCTCCCCGTCGAGCTCCCCTACGACGTCGAGTTCACCGGCCGCGAGGGGAACCCGCTGTCGCGCTCGCGCGAGTTCGTCGAGACGACCTGCCCGCGGTGCGGCGGCCCGGCGCGGCGCGAGACCGATACCATGGACACCTTCGTCGACAGCTCTTGGTACTACCTGCGCTACCTCTCGCCGCGCGACGCGACGCGCATGTTCGACCGCGAGACGGCGGCCAGGTGGGCGCCGGTCGACCAGTACATCGGCGGCATCGAGCACGCCATCCTGCACCTGCTCTACGCGCGCTTCGTCTGCCGCGTCCTCCACGGCTTCGGCATGGTGCCCTTCGAGGAGCCGTTCACCAACCTCTTCAACCAGGGGATGATCACCCGCTACTCGGAGCGCACCGAGCGCATCGAGAAGATGTCGAAGTCGCGCGGCAACACGGTCTCCCCCGACCCGCTGATCGAGCAGATGGGAGCCGACACCGAGCGCGTCTACACGCTCTTCATCGGCCCGCCGGAGAAAGAGGCGGAGTGGAGCGACGAGGCGGTCGCCGGCGCCTATCGCTTCCTCAACCGCGTCTGGCGGACCGCCGAGCGGCTGGACGAGGCGCCCCCCACGGCGCCGGCGCCGACCGAGAAGGAGCTCGACCGCGAGCGCCACGCCGCCATCCAGCGGGTCACCCAGAGCATGGAGCGCTTCCACTTCAACGTCGCGGTGGCGGCCTTGATGGAGCTCTCGAACGCGCTCAACCGCGCGCTCGACGAGAAGACCGCCTCGCGCCTGCTCTGCGAGGAGGTCTTCGACACCCTCGTCCAGCTCCTCCATCCCATGGCGCCGCACCTCAGCGAGGAGCTGTGGGAGCGCCGCGGCCACCTCGAGACGCTCCTCGAGTCCTCCTGGCCCGCCTTCGACGAGGCGAAGATCCGCCGCCCGCGCATCACCCTGGTGGTGCAGGTGGACGGCAAGCTGCGCGATCGCGTCGAGGTCGACGCCGGGGCCTCGGAGAGCGAGGCCCGGGAGGCGGCGCTGGCGAGCGGCAAGGCCCAGGAGTTCATGGCCGGGCGCGAGCTCGAGCGGGCGGTGGTGGTCCCCGGCCGGTTGGTCAACCTGGTGACCAGGAGATCGGCGTAAGATGCGTCACGCGCCGGAGGTGTGCATGAAAACCCGTCCACTGTCTACGATCGCCGCCCTCGCCCTCCTCGCAGGCCTCGCCGGCTGCGGCTACGGCCTGGTGGGGAAGGGGAGCAACATCCCGCCCGACATCAAGGCGGTCTACCTCCAGCCGCTCGAGAACAAGACGCCGCGCACCCAGGTCGAGCAGTTCCTGACGCGGGCGATCGCCGACGAGCTGGTGACGCGGCACCGCTTCTCGGTGATCTCCTCGGAGAGCGGCGCCGACGCCGAGATCTCGGGCTCCGTGATCTCCTTCGGCGCCACGCCGGTCACCTTCGACAACACCGGCCGCGCCACCGAGTACGAGATCGCGATCATCGCCCAGGTGATCTTCAAGCGCCTCGACAAGGAGCAGCACGTCCTGTGGAAGAACGACCGCTACCTGTTCCGCGAGAGCTATCCGGTGATGGTCAGCGGCACGGGCTACGTCGACCTCGAGAACACCGCCCTCGAGAGCGCCTCGAAGAAGTTCGCCCAGACGATGGTGAGCGACCTGCTCGAAGGGTTCTAGGCCGACGCCATTGAGCGTCAGGCCGGGCGGTCAGCCCTGCGCCGCGGCGACCGCTTTGACGAGGCGGGACTTGGTGCGGCCGGCGGTGTTCTTGTGGATGATGCGCTTCTGGGCGACCGAGTCGATCGTGCGGAGGGTCTCCGGCAGCAGCTCGGCGGCCTTCGCCGCGTCGCCGCTCTCGACGGTGGCCCGCAGGCGCTTGACGGCGGTGCGCAGGCGCGAGCGGTGGGCGCGGTTCCTCTCGCGCTCCTTGGCGTTCTGCCGGATCCTCTTCTCAGCGGATTTGGTGTTGGCCATGGTATTTCCTGATCCCCGGTTTGCTCTGATTCGGAACGTCTAAATAGGAAAGTCGCACCGAAGTGCGACCGGGTGGGTTTATACCATCACCAGCGAGTTGCCGTCAACCGCGGTCGCCTCCGGATCCGACCGTGCCGGGGCGCCTCAGCCGCCCAGCTCCCGCAGCCGCTGCCGGGCGAGGTTCGCCTCGTCGCTCGTCGGGTGCTGCCGCACGACCTGGCGCAGGCTGGCGACGCCCGCCGCGCGCTCGCCCATGGCGAGCTGCGAGTAGCCCTTCTTGAGGAGAGCGCTCGCCCGCTTTTCGCTGTGCGGGTAGCGCTGCAGGACCTGGTCGAACTGCGCGACCGCCTGGCGATACTTCTTCTGCCGGTAGTAGGACTCGCCGATCCAGTAGGTGGCGTTCGAGGCCAGGTCGGTGTCGGGGAAGTCGTTCAGGTACTCCTGGAACTCGCGCATCGCAAGGTCGTAGTTGCCCTTGAGGTAGTCGTTGTAGGCGGAGTCGTAGAGCACCTTGGGGTCGTTGACCACCTGCGCCGCGGCGGGCGGCGCTACAGCGGGCCCGCCGCTCGGCGGCGCCCCGGCTCCCGCCGGCGGCGCCCCCGCGTCCCCCGCGCCCGGCGAGGGCGCCGTGCCGCGGGAGGCCTTGAGCTCCTGGTTGGTGGAGGCGATCTGCTGCGAGAGCTGGGCGAGGCGGTAGTTGGTCTCCTCGAGCTTCGACTGCAGCTCGTCGATGTGGCTGGTCAGGCTCTGCAGCTTGACCTGCATGTCGGCCTCGGTCTTGAGGAGAGCGTCCATCTGGCGGCTCATCTGGGCGTCGAGGGCCGCCACGTCCTGCTTCGACGGCGCCTGGGTCTGCGCCGTCTGGACCTGCTTCTCGACGTCGGAGATCTGGGTGTGCAGGCCCTCGATGTCGGACGAGGAGACGCAGCCCCCCGCCGCCAGCGAGGCGGCGAGGAGGATCGTCGGGAGGAGGCTCTCGCCGCGCATCAACCGGCGGCCGAGCGGCTGGTCACGACCATGTGGGCGCGGCGGTTCTGCGACCAGCAGCTCTCTTCGTGCTGGGTGCAGACCGGACGCTCTTCGCCGTAGCTGATGGTGCGCAGCCGGCCGGGGTTGACGCCGAGCGAGCCGACGTAGTCGCGCACGGCGTTGGCGCGCCGCTCGCCGAGCGCCAGGTTGTACTCGTTGGTGCCGCGCTCGTCGCAGTGGCCCTCGACGGTGAGCTGGAACTGCGGCTGGCCCTTGAGGAGGTCGGCGTTGCGCGCCAGCTTCTCGCGCGCCTCGTCGGAGAGCGAGCTCTCGTCGTACTGGAAGTAGACGTCGGCGCTGAAGCCGCGCTTGCGGAGCTCGTCGTTGACCACCTGCAGGTCCTGCGACAGCAGCGGGTCCTCGGTCTTGTCCTGTACCGACGGCTGGGCCGGCGGCGTGACGTCCTGCGCCGGGGCCGGCGGCGGCACCGAGGTGGTGTCGACGTTGAGGTCCTTGGCGGGGGTCGCCGGCTTCTTCTTCGGGCAGCCCATCATCAGGGTCAACAGGGTCAACAGCATCGGCACGGCGAGCCATATCATCCATTTGCGGTGCATGCTCATCTCCTCTCACTCTCTATAGGGCAAAGACAAGGTTTGGAACATGGCGGGGCGCGAGGCCGGTCGAATCGACTCGGCTGTCAATCTACCAGAAACGCCGGGCAGGGGAAAACTCAAGGCATCAGCCGCGACCAGTCGGCGAGGTCGTTCTGTCCGGCGCTGGTGAGCTTCCGCAGGTTGCCGCCGTCGAGGCCCATGACGTAGATCTGCTTGCTGCCGCCGCGGCTCGAGGTGAAGGCGATCTTCCGCCCGTCGGGCGCGAAGGTGGGGGCCTGGTTCTCGCCCGGCCCCGTGGTGAGCACCCGCGTCTCCAGGGTGACGATGTTGGTGACCGCGATCTGGAACTGGTTGTCGCGGCGGCTGGTGTAGGCGATGAGGTCGCCGTCCGGGCTCCAGGCGGCGCCGTCGTTGTAGGTGCCCTCGAAGGAGAGCCGCCGCAGGTTGGCGCCGTCGGCGTCCATCAGGTAGATCTGCGGGCTGCCGGCGCGGCTCGAGGTGAAGGCGATGTCACCCCCCTTCGGGCTCCACGCCGGGTTGGTGTCGATGGCGTCCGAATGGGTGAGGCGGCGCAGCCCCCCGCCGCTCTTGTCGGCGGTGAAGATCTCGATGTTGCCGTTGACCGAGCGCGAGAAGACGATGTGCGAGCCGTCCGGCGAGAAGGAGGGGGAGATGTTGAGCGTCCCCGAGGTGACCAGCGGGCGCTTCTTCCCGCTCGCCAGCTCGACCTCGTAGATGCCGGGCGGGCCGTTGACGAACGAGGTGTAGGCGATGGCGTCGCCCGCCGGGCTCCACGCCGCCGACATCGAGGTCGAGCGGTGCGCCGTGATCTGGTGCTGGTTGGCGCCGTCGTAGTCCATGAGGAAGATCTCTTTGTGGCCGGTGCGGTCGGAGGTGAAGGCGATCGTCGTCGAGGCGATGCCGCGCCCGCCGGTCAGGTACTTGATCACCTCGTCGGCGAAGGTGTGAGCCATGCGCCGGGAGACCGTGTAGGGGCCGCGGTAGCGCTTGGCGAGGATCGTCTGCCCGCTCTTGAGGTCGAAGAGCCGCCCCTCGAAGACCAGCTTGTCGCCCTCGTTCTTGAGCTCGCCGGCGAGGAGGACGTCGTTGCCCGTCGAGCGGTACTGGTCGCGGTCGCGGGCCGGGTCGCCGGAGAGGTGGAGCGCGGCGAGCTCGGCGGGGCCCTGGATCTCGAAGTAGCGCGACAGGTCGAGGTCCCGGCGCAGGGTCTCGTCGACCTCGCGTCCCGCCGCGGCGGAGTCGCCCGCCAGCGCCGGCAGGCCGCCGAAGGCGGGGATGGCGAGGCGGATGAGCGGCCGCTGGTTGCGCCGCAGCTCGAGGGTGACGTCGCCTCCCGGCTGGCCCGGCGCGCCGGTGGCGGGCGGAGCTGGCGGCTGGCTCGGCGGCGGCTCCTGCGCCCGCCCGGCGGCGAGGCCGAGGGCGGCGGCGAGAGCGACGAGGACGGCGACGAGGGTGGCGGCGCGCGGCAGGCGGGGGGCGGGCGGCAGCGTCATCGGGGCCTCTCTAGTGGACGATCAGGTTGACGCCCAGCGAGTCGTGGCGGTAGCTCGCCGGCAGCACGGGGAAGGGCGCGGCGTTCTGCACCGCCCGCAGCGCCGCGAGGTCGAAGGAATTGTAGCCGGACGACTGCTGGACGCTGAGGTCGGTGATGGCGCCGCTCTTCTGGATGCGGAAATGGATGACCGCCTTGACCTCGCCGCCTAGGGGGGGGCGGGTCCAGTTGGCGTCGATGAGCTGCAGCAGGCGGTCGATGTAGTAGCCGTAGCCGAAGTCCGGGTCCTCGAGCCCGGCGATCGAGGAGCCGAAGGCCGAGCTGCCGAGCGGGCTGCCGGTGACCGAGCCGCGGCGCCCGATCTCGTCCCCCTTGCCGATCTCGGCGACGCCGCCCGCTCCGGCGGGGCCCTTCGCCGGGCCGGCCCGCTCCGGCTCGGGGCGGCGCGGGACCGGGACCGGGGCGGCTTCCCGTCTCTCCCGAGCCCGCTCCGGCTTGGGGCTGGCCTGCTCCAGGAGCACGTTGTGGAGGACCGGGCGGCGCTCGACCTCGGGGGAGATCTCTTTCTCCGGCTCGGGCCGGGCGGGCGCTTTCGGCGGCGTCGGCGGCGTGGGCTTCGCCTCGGCCTGGGGCGGCTGGACGGCGGCGGGCGCCGGCGCGGGGGGGCGCGGGCGGGCGAGCGGCCGCTCGACCCCCAGGGCCTGGGCCGGCAGGAGGGTCACCGGCACGAAGTCCATCGCCGGGGGCGCCGGCCGCCAGCTGGCGAGGAGGAGAGCCGCCGCGAGGACGCCCGCGTGGAGCGCCACGGCCGCCGCCAGCCCGCCCACGAGCGGCCGGCTCCGCTGCTGGCGGGCGCGCTGGACGAGCACCCGGTCGACGGCGCCCAGGGCTCCGCCGGCTCCGGGGGCTTCGAACGCTCCACTGGCTCCGGTCGCTTCCATGGCTTCCTACGCGCCGCTCAGCGCGCGCCCTCGTCCCGCCGGGGTCCCGCCGGGGCGCCGGCGCTCATCGGGAGCGGCTCCTCGGGGGCCTCTCGGTCACCATGCCGACGTGCTGGATGCCGCCGCGCTGGAGGACGTCGAGCACGTCGATGATCTTGCCGTAGGCGACCTCGCGGTCGCCCTTGAGGAACACCGAGTCGTCGTGACGGCGGGCGATCGTCGATCTCAGGCGCTCGACGAGATCGGCGGCGGCGACCGGCGTCTCCTGAATGTAGACCAGGCCGTCCTTGTTGATCGAGACGACGAGCGGATCCTCGACCTTGACCGGCAGGGCCTTCGCCTGCGAGCGGGGGAGGGCCACCTCGATCCCCTGGTGGAGCATCGGCGCCGCGATCATGAAGATGATGAGCAGCACCAGCATCACGTCGACGAGCGGCGTGACGTTGATGTCGGCGAGGACCTGGTCGTCGTCGCCGTTGGTCGAGTTGAAGGCCATCCGCGCTCCTACCCCCTGGATTCAGACACGCTCGCCGCCGCCGACGCAACCGCTCAGGTGAAGTTCCGCTCCGCCAGGTTGACGAGCTCGAGCACGAAGTCGTCCATGCGCGCCTTGAAGCGGCGGGTGCGGTTGGCGAAGTAGTTGTAGCCCACCAGGGCGGGGATCGCCGCGCCGAGGCCGGCGGCGGTGTTGACCAGCGCCTCGGCGATGCCCGGGGCGACCGCGACGAGCGAGGTCGAGCCGGAGGCGCCGATGTCGTTGAAGGCGACCATGATCCCCCACACCGTGCCGAAGAGGCCGATGAACGGCGCCGCCGCGGCGGTGGTGGCGAGGAAGGGCGTCCAGCGGGCGATCCCCTGCACCTCGACGCTCACCGCGCGGGCCAGCGTCCGCTCGAGGCCCGGCAGCGAGCTGATCCGGTACTCGCCCTTGTCGCCCCCCAGGGCCTCGCGCGCGTGCTTGATCTGGCCGTCGATCTCGGCGTAGCCGGCCTGGAAGATGCCCACCAGCGGCGAGGCGTGGAGCTTGCCGGCCTGGGCGTTGACCTCGCTGAAGCGCGCGCTGCGGTGGAAGGCCTCGAGGAAGCTCTCGCTGTGGCGGTCGGCGCGGCGGAACTGGACGAGCTTGCCGAGGATGATCGCCCAGGAGATGAGCGAGAGCAGGGCGAGGAGCGAGAGGATGAGCTTGGCGACCGGACCCGACTCGCCGAAGGCGTCGAGGAGCCCGCGGGCGCCGGGCGCCCCGGTCTCGGCGAGCGCGATGGTCAGAAACGGCATGCTGGATCCCCTTCGGCCGCGAGCATGGCGCAGGCCGGAACGGCGCGGATTCGCGCCGAGATGTCACGATTCCGGTCCCCGAGGCGGCCTCGGAGTCCCCGGTCAGCAAGGAGCATGCCGAGCTTATCCGCAAAACGGCCTTCCCTAAGAGGGAGCCTCCTCGCCGACCGGCGGCAGGACGATCTCGTGGTGGCGGAGGAAGTCGTTCCTCGCCGCCTCGACGAGGCGCAGGGCGGCGTCGATGTCGTCCACCCAGTGGACCGCGGTGAGGTCCTCCGCAGAGGCCAGGCCGGGCGCCACGATCTGCTCCTCGACCCAGCGGCGGAGATCGCGCCACATCGATCCTACGAAGACGAGCGGCCGGTCGCGCACCAGGTGGACCTGGAGGAGCTGCCAGACCATCAGCGCCTCGAGCGTGGTGCCGATGCCGCCGTCGACGACCACGTAGGCGTGCGAGAGGCGGATGAACTGGTGGAGCCGCGAGAAGAAGGTGGGGTGCTGCGCCACCTCGTCGAGGAACGGATTCGGCTGCTCCTCGAGGGGGAGGAGGATGGTGAGGCCGAAGCTCCGGGTGTGGTGGCGGTAGGCGCCGCGGCGGGCGCCCTCGTTGGCGGCGCTCATCAGGCCGGGGCCGCCGCCGGTGACGATGTCGCAGCCGAGCTCGGAGAGCCGCCGCGCCAGCTCCCGCACCCGCGCGTAGTTGGCGTCCTCCGGCCGGATGCGGCTGGAGCCGAAGATCGCCACCCGGAAGTAGCGCCGCTCGACCGGCGCGCGGCGGTCGAGGAAAGCGACGGCGCGATAGAGCGCCAGGATGGTGCGGTCGAAGAGGCGGAGCGCCCGGCTGCGCGTCTTGCGGCGCAGGCGCTGCACGCGGGTCTCGCGCCCTTCGGCGGCGGGGGGCGGCAGGATGCGGCGCGAGGGCGGGGTCATCGCCCGGCGATTGTAGGGAACGGCCGGCAAAATGGAAGGGCGAGCGGCGCCGCCGGCCCGGGAGGCACGAGAACCTGGTATCCTCTCGAGGCCGGGAGGTCGGCCGCGGGAGCGCGCCCGCGGGGCCTCCTCCTCTCTCCGCCCGCGCGGCGGCGCCCGCGCCCTCGATCACCCGATGCAGGAGCCCACCTTGAGCGACGACGTCCGACCGAAGTTCTCTTTCACCAACACCTCCTTCATCCTGGGGACGTTGCTCGCCGCGGCCGTCGCCACGCCCTGGTACCTCTGGCGCTACGGGCTCGGCTGGCCCGAGGCCCTGACCTTCGTCGGCATCTGGCTCGCGGTCGGCGTCTCGGTCACCGCCGGCTATCACCGCCTCTTCTCCCATAAGACCTACCAGGCCTCCTGGCCGGTCCGCCTCTTCTTCCTCGTCTTCGGCGCCGGCGCGCTCGAGAACTCGGTGCTCAGCTGGGCCGCCGACCACCGTCTCCATCATTCGCACACCGACGACGACCGCGACCCCTACAACATCCAGAAGGGGTTCTGGTGGGCGCACATGGGCTGGATCTTCTTCCAGGTCGAGAAGCCGAGCCCCACCGTGGTGCGCGACCTCTACGAGGACCGGCTGGTCGTCTGGCAGGGGCGCTGGTACGTGCCGCTCGGCATCGCGGTCGCCTTCGGCATCCCGCTCGCCGTGGGGCTCGCCACCGGCCACGTCCTCGGCTGCCTGATCATCGGCTGCCTGCTGCGCATCGTCGTCAGCCACCACGGAACCTTCTTCATCAACAGCCTCTGCCACATGATCGGCCGCCAGCCCTACAGCCGCGACCACAGCGCCCGCGACAGCACGGTGATGGCGGTGCTCGCCTTCGGCGAGGGCTACCACAACTACCATCACAGCTTCCCCTTCGACTACAGGAACGGCATCAAGGGCTGGCACTTCGACCCCGCCAAGTGGACCATCTACGGCCTCTCGCGCCTCGGCCTGGCGAAGAACCTGCGCCGCGCCTCGGACGTGGCGATCCTCAAGGCCAAGGTCGAGGTGCAGTTCGCCAAGGCGCGCGAGCGCGTCGACTCGACGGTCGCCGACCTGCGCGAGAGCTACGAGCGGCGCCTCCACGACGCCTACGCCTCGGTGCAGAAGGCGATGCACGACCTGCTCGCCTTCGAGCGCCGCAAGGCGCCGGCGCCGCCGCCCGAGCAGGAGCACCTGCCGCACGAGACGCGCCTGGGGATGATCCACAACGCCCTCGAGCAGGCGCTCGACGACTGGCGCCGGATCCTCCGGCAGATGAAGCGGCTGCCCGCCGCGGCAGCCGCGTAAGGGCCCGACCCGGCTCAGTCGGCGCGGTACACGGCGACCGAGGCCGCGGCGCGATACTCGGGCCGCACCGGCTGGCTCGCCTCGCGGCCGGCGACGCTCTGGCGGAGGAGGAACTCCTCGGCGAGGAGGCGATAGGCGTTGGCGCCCGAGGCCGAGGGGTCGTACTGGAAGATGGTCTGCCCGCAGCCCGGAGCCTCGGCGAGGCGGGTGTTGACGCGGATCTCGATGGCGAAGACGAGGCTCCCGTACTCGGCGCGCAGGAGGTCGACGTTCACCCGCGTCGCCTTGGTGCGGTAGTCGACCATGGTGAGGAGGACGCCGAGGAGCTGGATGCGGTGCGCGGCGTCCCAGGAGACGCGCTCCGCCGCGGCGACCAGATTCCGCACCCCGGTGATGGAGAGGAACTGCGGCACCGCCGGCACGATGTAATTGTCGGCGGCGACGAGGGCGTTCATGGGGACGAGCGAGAGCGACGACGGGCAGTCGAGGAAGATGAAGTCGTAGTCGTCGGCGAGCGGAGCGAGGCAGCCCTTGAGGCGGCTCTCGCGGCGCCGCAGGACGCCCAGCTCGACGTCGACGTTGGCGAGGTCGACCGAGGCGGTGATGAGGTGGAGGCCGGGAACGGTGGTCGGCCGCACCGCGTCCCGCGCCGGCAGGCCAGTGAGCAGCAGGTCGGCCGAGGAGGGGGCGAGGTCGCCGCGCGCCACCCCAAGCGAGAGGGAGGCCGAGGCCTGGGCGTCGAGGTCGACCAGCAGCACCCGCTTGCCCAGCCCGGCCAGCGCCGCGCTCAGGTTGACCGCGGACGTGGTCTTGCCGACCCCGCCCTTCCTGCTGATGATCGCCGTGATCATGGTCGTGGGGCGAGCGAGCGGCCGCCAAATGGACCTCGCGGGAGACCCGCGGTCCAGAGGGGCGGCCGGCAGCTCCGGCATCTCCGAATCGATTCTCCTTTGGCTATATTAGACCAAAACCGGTCCGAAATGCCAAAACGTCCTGAGATCAAGCCTACTTAGACCGGGTCACCAGACCCGGCAGACCCTCTGGCTGACCATCGGCGAGCCTGCCTTGCACTGGAAGGCGGCGACGAACTCGGGCACGTTGGCGACCACGCCGTTGGTGCGGTAGCGCTCCGGCGAGTGGGGATCGACCGTCGCCCGCAGGCGCTTCTGCTCGTCGCGCTCGTTGGTGCACCAGCTCTGGCCGTAGCCGATGAAGAAGCGCTGCTCGGGGGTGAGGCCGTCGATCGGCTTCAAGTCCTGGCCCTTGGTCTGCTCGCGCCAGGCGAGGTGGGCGATGATGAGGCCGCCCAAGTCCGCCACGTCCTCGCCCAGGGTCAGCTTGCCGTTGAGCTTGATCGAGTCGACGACCGTGTACCGCGAGTACTGGTCCGAGATGCAGGCGGCCCGCTCGACGTAGCGCTTGGCGTCCTCCGGCGTCCACCAGTCGTGGAGGTTGCCGTGGGCGTCGAACTGGCGCCCCTCGTCGTCGAAGCTGTGGGTCAGCTCGTGGCCGATCGTCCCTCCGGTGTCGCCGTAGTTGGGGGCGTCGTCCGAACGCACGTCGAAGACCGGCGGCTGGAGGACGCCGGCGGGGAAGTTGATGTCGTTGAGCTGCGGATCGTTGTAGGCGTTGACCGTCGGCGGCGTCATCTGCCACTCGCCGCGGTCGACCGGCTTGCCGATCTTGGCGAGGTCGCGGCGGAGCTCGAAGCCGAGCCCGCGCGAGACGTTGCCGGCGAAGTCGTCGCGCGCCACGGCGAGAGCGCCGTAGTCCCGCCAATGGTCGGGGTAGCCGATCTTGTTGCCGGTCGCGGCGAGCTTCTCGAGCGCCCCCCGCCGGGTCTCCGGCGACATCCAGTCGGCGGCGCGGATGCGCTCCCCCATGGCGGCCTCGATCTGATGGACCATCTCGAGCGCGCGCGCCTTGGCCTCCGGGCTGAAGCGCTCCTCGACGTAGACCTTGCCGAGCGCCTCGCCGAGGTCGCGGTCGACGAAGGCGACGCAGCGCTTCCAGCGCGGGCGCAGCTCCTGGGCGCCGGTGAGCCGCTTGTCGTAGAAGTCGAAATTCGCCTGGACGAACGGCGGCGAGAGGTACTGCGCCTGGGCGTGGATCAGGTGCCAGCGGAGGTAGCTCTTCCAGCCCGCGAGGTCCACCTGGCGGATCTCGGCCGAGAGCCCGGCGAAGAAGGCCGGATGGGTGACGTTCAAGGACGCCGGGCCCGCCAGGCCCAGCTTGGCGAAGTAGCGGTCCCAGGCGAAGTCCGGGGCGAGGGCGGCCAGGCGCTCGCGGGTGAGGGTATGGTCGAGCTTCTTGGGATCGCGCCGCTCGACGCGGGCGAGCGACACCCTGGCGAGCGCGGTCTCGATCGCCATCACCGTCCTCGCCGCCGCCGCGGCGCCCGCCGGCGGATCGCCGGCGAGCTCGAGCATCCGTTGGACGTGGGCGAGATAAGCCTTCCGCAGCTCGGCCGACTTGGCGTCGGTCTTCAGATAGAAGTCGCGGTCGGGGAGGCCCAGGCCTCCCTGATCGGCGTTGGCGACCACCTTGGTGGCATCGCGGAAGTCCTGCACCGAGCCGAAGCGGAAGAGGGTCGAGCCGCCGCGGCCGCTGGCGTCGTCGTCGAGCTGGAGCCCCGCCAAGAGCTCGGCCAGATCGGCCTTCGAGCGCAGCGCGGCGATGCGCGCCAGGCCGGGAGCGAGCGGCGCGGCTCCCTTCGCCTCGACCGCCTTCTCGTCCATGCAGGCCGCGTAGTAGTCGCCGATCTTCTTGCGGTCCGCGTCGCCGCCCGGGCTCGCCGCGGCGCGCTCGAGGAGCTGGCGCAGGGTGTCGTTGGTCTCCTCCTGGAGCTTGCTGTAGGCGCTCCAGCTCGAGCGGTCGGCGGGGATCGGGTTCTTCTTCATCCAGCCGCCGCAGGAGTAGGTGTAGAAATCGACGCAGGGATCGACGTGCGCGTCCATCGAGGCCAGGTCGAGGACCGGCTGGGCGCTCGGCGGGATCTTGTCGGCCGGGGGCTGGGCGAGGGCGCCAGTGGCAGCGGCGACGGCGAAGATCGCGAGGAGCGCGACGATGGGCGGCAAGGGGCTTCGGCGGGTCATGTCTTCCTCCGGGAATGGAGCGAGTCGCGGGCCTGGGGCCGGGTGCGGACGGGCCCGCGGAGGATATCCGATCCCTCGATGTCCTCTACGTTGAGGCCGACGCCCGGGTTATGGGTCAATGCCTACGGCCGGCGCGGACGAAGATCGGCCAGCGGACGTCCTTCGCCGCCGACGGGTCGCCCCAGGCGGCGGCGAGCTCCGGCAGCAGGGCCTCGACCGGATCCTCGCCCTTCGCCGTCCGGTAGCGCTGGACCGCCGACCAGGTGCGGAGGTAGCCGGCGAACCGGTCGAGCGGCCACCGCTCGTGGAGCTCGAAGCGCGGCGCCGGCACCTCGTCGAAGGGGAAGGGGAGGGTGCGGTACTCCTCGTCCACCCAGCGCCGTCCCGGCGGCCAGTAAGGGCCGACGGTCTCGTGCGCCAGGCGGTCGACGAGGCGGTCGACCTCGCGGCCTATCCGCGCGTAGTCGTAGGTCCACACGGCGAGGGCGCCGCCCGGGGCGAGCACCCGGCGGACCTCGGCGTAGAAGCGGTCGAAGTCGAACCAGTGGACGGCCTGGCCGGCGGTCACCAGATCGATCGAGGCGTCGGGGAGCCCCGAGCTCTCGGCGGCGGCCACCCGGTACTCGATCCGCGGGTGGGGCGCCGCCTGGGCGAGCTGCTGCGGCGAGGCGTCGGTCGCGATCACCCGCGCGAAGTGCTCGACGATGCCGTGCGCCGCCTGGCCGTTGCCCGTCGCGCAGTCCCAGGCCAGGCGGTGGTCGGCCGGCGGGACGGGGAGCGCGGCGACGAAGGCGGGGAGGCCGGCGGGATAGGTCGGGCGGTAGGCGGCGTAGGCCGCGGCATGTCCGGAGAAGTGGTCCGCGAAGCTCACGCGCGGTGGAGTCTGCCACAGCCCGTGGCCCGCCGCGCGCGCCAGCCTTCGCTCACTCGATGCCTAGGTTCGTGGCCTCATGGTTCTCGTGCGCCAGGGCCGCCTCGGTCGCTGCGTGCTCGGCGAGGACGTCGCGCTCGGCGGCTTCGGGGAGATGGCCCTCCTGCCGGCAGCGGCGGGCCTGGCGGGCGACCTCGGCGAGCGCCCGGCGGGAGGCTTCGAGGGCGGCGGCCGGCTGCGCGGCGGCGCCGGCGGGGGCGAGGAGGCTGACGGCCGCCGCCACCGAGGCCCGCCGCAGGGCGCGGACGGTCTCGGGCGGCGACGCGGCCCAGGGCTGGGTGGCGCCGTAGACGCTCGCCACCAGGCGGCGGGCGTGCTCCCAGGCGCTCGAGCGATGGGTCTCGCGCAACGTTCCCTCCGGTCGTCGGCGGGGGAGGCCCTGGCTGGACCGACGAAAAAGGGACCCCGCGCTCCGGATCGCGAGGCCACCCTCTCTCCACAACGCCTGAGACCGCCCGGGAGTTTCACCGGGCGCCGGCCGACGGTGCTACGATCCCGCCGTCACGCGTACGTCACCCGTTCGTCACATCGCCCGAGAGGAGAGCGCATGAAGGCGGCAGCCGTGCTCAAGTGGTTGATGCCCAGGGAAGAGCGCTTCCACGAGCTGCTCGACCGCGACACCGCGAACCTGGTGCAGGGGGCGCGGCTGTTCGCCGACATCGCGGCCAGCCGCAGCCTGGCCGACCGGCGGGTGAAATGGGTCGAGCTCAAGAAGGTCGAGCACGAGGGCGACGGCATCACGCGGCAGATCTTCGACGCCCTCAACTCGACCTTCATCACCCCGCTCGACCGCGAGGACATCCGCTCGCTCGGCACCGACCTCGACGACATCCTCGATTTCCTCGAGGCGGTGGCGCACGACCTCGTGCTCTTCGATCTCGAGGAATCGCCGGAGGCCCTGCGCCAGTTCGCCGCCATCCTCGTCGCCACGGTCGAGGAGATCGCCACCATCACCTCCCTCATCTGGGACCTCGGCAACGAGACCCGCATCCGCGAGGGGATGGTGCGCATCTCCGACTTCGAGAACCAGGCCGACCAGCTCTACGCCACGGTGATCGCCGACCTCTTCAAGGACAAGGGCCGCAACCCGGTCGAGATCCTCAAATGGAAAGAGGTGTACGAGGGCCTCGAGGACGCCTGCGATCAGTGCAAGGACTATACGCACGTGGTCGGCAACGTCGTGGTCAAGAACTCCTAACCCGTGAAGACGCCGTCGCGCCGCCGCTCGACCCGCGGGTCCTGATCCATGCCGCCCGGTATCGGCATCCTCGTCTTCATCATCCTGGTCGCGCTCGCCTTCGACTTCCTGAACGGCTTCCACGACGCCGCCAACTCGATCGCCACCGTCGTCTCCACCCGCGTCCTGACGCCGCGGCAGGCGGTCCTCTGGGCCGCCTTCTTCAACTTCGTCGCCGCCTTCCTCCTCGGCACCCAGGTGGCGAAGACGATCGGCAGCGGCATGATCGACATCACGGTGGTCAACAACCGGGTGGTGCTCGCCGGCCTCCTCGGGGCGATCGTCTGGAACCTCATCACCTGGTATTTCGGCCTGCCGGTCTCCTCCTCGCACGCCCTGATCGGCGGCTACGCCGGGGCGGCGGTCGCCAAGGCGGGCTTCGCCGCCATCCTCCTCGCCGGCTGGATCAAGACCCTCGTCTTCATCGTCCTCGCGCCGCTCATCGGCATGATCCTCAGCCTCGGGTTCACCGTCGCCCTCACCTGGATCTTCCGCCGCGGCCACCCTTCGCGGCTCGACCGCCTCTTCCGCCGCCTGCAGCTCGTCTCGGCCGGCCTCTACAGCCTCGGGCACGGCGGCAACGACGCCCAGAAGACCATGGGCATCATCACCGGCCTCCTCGTCGCCTCGGGCCAGCTCCACGCCTTCAAGGTGCCGATCTGGGTCATCCTCCTTTCCCACGCGGCGATCGCCCTGGGGACGATGTTCGGCGGCTGGCGCATCGTCAAGACGATGGGGACCAAGATCACCAAGCTGCAGCCGTTCGGCGGCTTCTGCGCCGAGACCGCGGGGGCGATCACGCTCCTGGGCGCCACCTTCGCCGGCATCCCGGTCTCGACCACGCACACCATCACCGGCGCCATCGTCGGCGTGGGGGCGAGCCGGCGCCTCTCGGCGGTCAAGTGGGGCGTCGCCGGCCGCATCGTCTGGGCCTGGGTGCTGACCATCCCCATCGCGGCGGCGGTGGCCGCGGTGGTCTACTCGCTGCTCGCGCTCCTTTGAGCGCCGGGCGCGCCGGCAGGCTCCTTGCTTAGTCCCTTACCAGGTAGGATCTGCGCGCCATGGCCAAGCTGAGGTCGTCCCTCCGGAGCGCCGACGTCCTGCGCGCCGCCGCTCTCGTCTGCGGCCTGCTGATCGTCCTCTACCTGCTGTGGTTCGCGCGACTCCTCGTGCTCACGGCGTTCCTGGGCGTCCTCTTCGGTCTCGCGGTGGCCCGCGGCGCCGACTTCCTCGGCCGCCTGCGCCTGCCGCGCGGCGCCGGCGCGGCGCTCATCGTCTTCGGCTTCTACGGCCTCCTGGCTGGGGTCGGCGCCTGGGCGGCGCCGACCCTGTCGGCGCAGCTCGGCGAGCTGCGCACCCGCCTGCCGCAGGCGACCGACAAGGTCCAGGGCTGGCTCGCGGCGCACCAGAACGGCCTCGTCGGCCAGGTCCTCGAGGGCGCCCGCGGCGCCGTGACGGCGCCGGCGCAGCCGCCGGCGGGTGCAGGCGCCGCGACTCCGGGGAGCCCGTCGGCCCCGGCGGCCGGCAGGGTCTCCGACCTGCGCGCCACGCTCGCCCACGAGCTCGGCGCCGCGACGCGCTATCTCTTCCCCTTCCTCTCCTCGACGATCGAGATCTTCGCCGGCCTGCTCATCATCACCTTCATCGCCATCTACGTCGGCATCGACCCCGACACCTACCACCGCGGCCTGCTCGCCCTCGTCCCGCACCCGGCGCGGCCGCGCGCCGCCGAGGTGCTGGCGGCGATCGCCACCGCGCTCCGCAAGTGGCTGGAGACGCAGGCCGTCGCCATGATCGTCCTCGGCGTCGTGGCGACCATCGCCCTGATGCTCCTGGGCGTCAAGGCGGCGCTCCTCTTGGGCGTCATCGCCGGCCTCCTCGAGTTCATCCCCACCATCGGCCCCATCCTCTCGGCCATCCCGGCCGTCGCCATGGGCTTCCTCGACTCGCCGCAGAAGGCGCTCCTCGTCGCCCTCGTCTACTGGGGGATCCAGATGCTCGAGGGACACCTGCTCATCCCCATGCTGATGAAGGAGGGGATGGACCTCCCGCCCGTCCTCACCATCCTCGGCCAGGCCCTGATGGCCCTCCTCTTCGGCTTCCTCGGCCTCCTCGTCGCCGTGCCGCTGATCGCCGTCATCGTGGTGGCGGTCAAGATGCTCTACGTGGAGGACGTGGTGGGCGATCCCGAGGTGACTCCGGCTCCCGGCGGGTAGGGCTTCCCGCGCCGCAGTAGAATGCTCGGTGACCGGGAGTCCCTGGTCCGCGGGCTCGCGCCTGCGGCGGGGTCCGATCGTGCCGGTTCTTCAGGCAGGGATCGAGGAGGTCGGGCGATGAGAGCTCGCGGAGAGTCGCCGCTCGCCGTAACGCTGGTCTCGCTGCTGCTCACCCTCGCCGCCTTCGCCTCTCCCCCCGTCGCCGCGCAGCCCACGGCCCGCGCGGCGGAGGAGGCGGCGCCCCGCCAGCACATCGTGCGTCCGGGCGAGACCCTGGAGGCGATCTCCGCGCGGTTCTTGGGCTCTCCGTTGCGCTGGCTGGAGATCTGGCGCATCAATCAGGAGATCGCCAACCCCCATCGCATCTATCCCGGCCAGCGGGTGCGCCTCCCGCCGGCGGGGAAGGGGCCGCCGGCCGCCACCATGCGGCGCCTGTCGCACCAAGTGACCGAACGTCCGATTCCCAACCCGTGGTCGCCGGCCCAGCTCGGCGACACCCTGCTCCAGCGCGACGGCGTCCGCACCTACCCCAAGTCGTCGGCCGAGATGCGTTTCAACGACGGCACGCGCCTCCTGGTGACCGAGGACTCGCTGGTCTTCCTGCAGGGGAGCGCCCGCTCGACCGCCGCCGGCGAGCCCAAGCGGGTGGAGATCGTCGAGGGGCAGGCCGACTACGAGGCGACCGCGGCGGCTGGCTCGGCCCCCGCGGGCCGCTCGGCGAGCATCGAGATCCTGCTCGGCCCGGCACGCCTCACCTCGCGGCCGAGCCCCGAAGGGAACGCCCAGGCGCGCGCCCGGCGGCCCAGCGGCGGCGGCTCCAAGGTGATGGTCTACGGAGGCGCCGGCGAGATCGAGGCCGGCGGCGCCACGGTGGCGCTGCCCGAGGGGAGCGGCACCTCGGTGGCGCCGAGCGGGCCGCCGGCGCCGGCGGAGCGGCTCCTCCCGGCCCCGCGGCTGACCAGCCCGCCGGCGGGCGCCGAGCTCGGCTTCGCCAACCCGGCGTTCCTCTGGGAGCCCGTCCCCGAGGCCGCCTCCTACGTCGTCGAGCTCTGCCGCGACGAGGGCTGCGGCGCGCTGATCGATCGCAGCGTGATCGCCGCGCCCGTCGACGATGCCGCGGGCGCCGCCGCCTCCGAAAACGCGGGCGCCTGGCAGCCTCCGGCGCCGCTGCCGGTGGGCGAGCTCTACTGGCGGGTGACCGCCCGCAGCGGCTCCGGGCTCGACGGCTATCCGAGCCCCACGGCGCGCCTCGCCATCCTCTCCGACCGCGTCGACCGCGAGCCGCCGACCGCCCGTCTCGACCTCGGCGGGCCGCACATGCAGGTGGGCCAGACGCTCTTCGCCGGCCCGGCGGTCCGCTTCACCGCCACCGCCGAGGACTCCGCGTGCGGCGTCGGCAGGGTCACCGCGACGATCGACGGCCGCCCCATCCCCGAGGGCTCTCCGGCGCCGATCGCTGCCGGTACCCACGCCGCGGGCGGCGTGGCGATCGACCGCTGCGGCAACCGGGCGGACCTCGCGCCCATCGCCTTCGTCGTCGACGCCGAGCCGCCCGCCGTGCGCTGGGAGGTGGGCGACCGCACGCTCTTCGCCACGCGGGGCGCCCCCGCGGCCGGCGTGCGGCCCGCCCGCCGGGGCCGCGAGAGGGATGCCTCGGCGCCGGCGCATCTCGATTGGACGGCGGACGGCCGCTCTTGGCTCCGCCTCTACACCCGGCGCGCCGGAGCGGCGGGGGAGGCGGTCTACGGAGCGGATCGCATCGCCGCCGACCGACCGCAGATCTTCCTCGCCCTCGCCGGCGTCACCCTCGTCGCGGACGGCCGGCCGCTCGCCGTGGGGCCCGACCAGATGGTGTGGATCACGGCCGAGGACGCCGGCTGCGGCGTCGACCGCCTGAGCTTCCGCACCCGCGCCGCCGACCCGTCGGCGGGCGCTGGCGCCGCCGCCGTGCTCGAGATCGACGCCGTCGACCTCGTCGGCAACGCCCGGCATCTCGAGTGGCCGATCCTGCTGCGCTAAACGCGGACCGCGCGATGTGGAGGCCGTCCCGGGCGAAAATCATCCGTCCTTTCGCCCTGCAAGAGATCCCGGGCAAGTTTTAGGCTTGCCATGGGGTGTGCAAGCCGTCCCGAGACGAAACAAGCCGTCCTTTCGCCCTGCAAGAGATCCCGGGCAAGTTCTAGAGCGCGTTGCGCCTCGGCCGTCGCCCTACTCCTGCACCAGCGTCGGCAGCGTCCCGGTCAGCGTGGGCATCCACTGCAGCTCGAAGCTCGTCCAGCTCGAGGGCGGCGCTTCCGGGGGGAGGACGCCGAGGCTCCAGCGCAGGTTGCGCTCGGCGGCCAGGCGGTCGAGCTCGAGGGCGACGCGCGCCGCGGCCGGCCGGTCCGCGGGCTGGTGGGAGAGCAGCCGCATGACCAGCGCCGCGAGCTCCGGCGGCGCCTCCGGAGCCCGCCGCTCGATCGGCGGGATCTCGCGCGAGAGCGTCGCCCGCATCACCTCGGTGACGTCCTTGCCGACGAAGGGGCGGGTGCCGGTCAGGCACTCGTAGAGGACGGCGCCGAGGGCGAAGAGGTCGCCGGGGGGGCCGTAGCCGCTCCCCATCAAGCTCTCCGGCGGCACGAAGCCCGGGGTGCCGAAGACCGCTCCCGGCTGGGCGGCGACCGCCGCGATCAGGCCGGCGATGCCGAAGTCGGTCACCTTGATGGCGCCGTCGCGGCCGAGGAGGACGTTCGACGGCTTGACGTCGCTGTGCACGATGCCCAGCTCGTGGGCCGCCGCGAGCCCGCGGGCGATCCCGGCGCCGAGCGGGATCACCTGCGCCGGGCTCAGGCGATGGCGCTGCCAGAGCAGGCGCTCGAGGTTGACGCCATCGACGAACTCCATGGCGATGAAGGCGCCCTCCGGCGCGTCCTCGACGTCGTAGACGGCGACCACGTTGGGATGGAGGACGCGGGCCCCGGCGACCGCCTCGTGCATGAGGCTGGCGATGAGCCGCCCCCGCTGATCGGCGAGCGAGTCGTCGCCCAGCCGGACGGTCTTCAGGGCGACGGCGCGGCGCAGCTTGGGGTCCCAGCCGCGGAAGATCGTGCCCATGCCGCCGGCCGCCAGGAACTCGATCACCTGGTAGCGGCCGAGGAAGACATCGGCGAGCGCCTGGCGGTCGACGAGGCCGCGCCGCAGGGCCGCGAAGGTGTTGCGCAGGGCGTCGATCTCGTCGCCGATCGAGCTCTTGTCGTTCCCGATGACCCCGCCGATCCCGCCACCGGCGAGCTGGCGGATGGGACGGACGAGCGAGGCGTAGGCGAGCCCGGAGAGCGCCGCGATGAGGAGGAGGGCGGCGCCCAGGGCGAGGGCCGCCTGGCGCCGCACGCGCCGCGCCACCGCGTCCGCCACCCGCGAGGGCTGGCGCGAGAGCACCGCCCAGTCGCTCCCGGCGACCGGCGCGTAGGCGCCGAGCACCAGCTCGCCGCGGGGGCCCGCGTAGCGGCCGGCGCCCCGCAGGTGGCCGGAGAGGGCGCTCTCGACCATATTGGCGGGGAAGGTGGCCACGGAGCGAAGCGAGCCTCCGATGACCTGGACCGGGCTTCGCGCCCGGGCCGCCAGCGCGGCCTGGTCGCCCGGCCGGGCGAGGACGAGGTCGGCCTGATCGCCGATCTCGTCGGGGACGACGATGTCGTCGAGCGCCGAGGCGTCGCAGGCGAGGCGCACGGCGCCGCCGGCGGCGAGCGGCGCCTCGACGCGGAGCATGGGAGGGAGCGCTCCCGGCGCCACCGCCACGGCGCCGGCGGCGGGGAGGGCGAAAGCCGCCTGCGCCCGCCGCTTCGCCGCCGGATCGGCGAGCTGCGCGCGCACCACCTCCTCGCCGCGCGCGTTGACCACGGCGATCGCCAGCACGCCGAGGTCGGAGAGGGCTCTGATCTCGCGGCCGAGGAGCTCCTGCGCCGCGGGCGAGCGGGGATCGGCGAGCGCGGCGCTCGAGGCCAGGCCGTGCGCGAGGGCGGTGCGGGTGTCGAGGAAGGCGGCGACCCGCGAGGCCGCCGTCTGCGCCGCCAGGATGTGGGTGCGCAGGACCTGCTCCTCCATCGCCTCGCGGTTGATGTCGACGAGGCCGAACGAGGCGATGGCGACGGGCAGCAGGCCGACCGCGGCGAGGGCGAGGGCGACCCGGGTGAGGAGCTTGGGCCGCAGTCGCGCGCCCAGCCGGCGCAGGGGCGCGCTCAGCCGGCGGCGCCGGCCGGCGCCCGCGGGCTCCGGAAGGGCCGTCATGGCCGGGCCACCGGCGGGCGAAGCGTCGAGCGCGGGCGCATGGTCGTGAGCGGCGCGACGATTCTAGCCCAGGCGACAAAGGGGCCGTCCACGGGCGGGCGAGGCCGACGCCCGTGGGCGGCCGAGAGGAGTGGCGCCCCCTACATCGTGGCGTTGACGCAGCTCTCGTTGCCGACCAGGCGGTAGCTGCCGGCGCCGGCCAGGCTGTCGGGCGCGTTGTCGGGGGTGAGCGCGGAGCCGGTCGGCCCGGCCTCCACCCGCACGCGGGTGAGGAAGGACGACAGCACCTGGCCCGCCGACGGGTTGCCGATGCCGCTGCGCGGGACGACGATGCGGATGGTGCCGTCGGCGGTGTAGCCGCTCGCCGGGTCCGCCGGCGTGCCCGCCGAGGCGGCGGGGGAGGCGCTCGTCCCGGTGCCGTAGGCGAAGCTCACCGCGCCGGTCGCGTCGGTCGCCATGCGCACCCAGTAGTCCCCGCCGTCGGCGCCCTTGAAGTTGATCGGCCAGGTGGTGCTGGGCGTGAGCACGGACAAGCTCGCCATCCTGAGCAGGAAGGTCACCTTGCCGGGGCCCGGATCGGGGGGCTCGGCGACGGAGATCTGCAGGATGTCGTGCGCCGGGACCTGGTCGGTCTCGTCTCCCGCCGGGTCGCTCACCATGACCGGGCCCGGCTCGGCGCACGGGTTGACCGGCGGCGGCGGGCCGACCGGCACCACCCGCGTGTCGCAGCCCGACTTCGCCGCGCTCTCGCCGTAGACGTTGACGGCGCGCACCTCGTAGCGCGGGTTCTTAGCCGGGTTGAAGGTGTGATCGACGAAGGTGAAGGTGCTGCCGGACACCGTGCCGATCCGCGCCGGTACCTGTCCGTCCTGGGTGCGGTAGATCCGGTAGGCCTTGATCAGGCGCCCGTTGTCGTCGGGCTGGAGCCAGGAGACGTGGACGCCGTCGTTCTGGAACTGGGCGGCGGCGAGCGGCTCGGCCGGCGGGCCGGGGGGGCGGTCGAAGGCGGCGAAGAGCCCCCTGCCGCTGCGCAGGCGCGCCACCGTGGCGAGCGCTCCCAGGCTGCTGATGCCGGGGCTGACGCAGGCGCCGGTGCAGCCATCCGCGAAAGCGATCACCGGGCGTCCCCGGCGGTCTGCCTGGACGTCGATGAAGTCGAGCAGGTTGCGGGTGCCGTTGGGGCAGCCGGTGGTGCCGCCGGCGCAGATCGTGCCGCGCTGGACGGGGTCGCCGGGGGTTGCGTTGACGGTCGTCCAGGTGGCGCCGCCGTCGTAGGTCACCGCGACGTAGAGGTACCAGACCGCCGGGCTCGTCGGGTTGTCGCCGTCCGAGCCGGGGGTCGTCGAGCCGAGGAAGGCGATGGCGGCGCGATCGTCGTCGCCGGCGACGGCGGCGGGGAAGGCGGTGTCCCGGATGCCGAAGGCGGCGCCGAGGTCGACCGGCGCCGTCCAGGTGAGGCCGTGGTCGCGCGAGATCGCCGCCATCGGCCGGCCGTCGGAGTTGCCGAAGGCGAAGTAGACGGTGCCCTTGGCGCCGACCGCGACCGCCGGGTCCCAGACCCCGGGCAGGCTGCCGGGGACCTGGCTCACCTGCCAGGTGAGGCCGTTGTTGGTCGACGCCGCGACCCCCTGCCCGCCGCCGCAGCTCTTGTTGGGGACGTAGGCCGTGCCGTCCGGCGCCACCTTGACGTGGCCGTGGATGCCGCTGCAGGTGAGCAGGTCGTAGATCGGCACCGCCGGACCGAAGGTCAGGCCGCCGTTCAACGACGAGGCGCAGTTGGCGAGGGCGATGTCCTGCGAGCAGTAGTAGACCGCATGCGGGTAGAGCGGGTCGGCGAGCGGCGCCGCGAAGGGGCCGGCGCCGACCGTCTGGTGATCGACGCCCGAGACCAGCGAGCCGCCCTCGCTGGGGGTCCAGCTGTCGCCGTCATCGTCGCTGAAGGACATCAGGCTGGTGGTGCCCGAGAGCTGCGAGGAGAAGGTGCGGCCGGTCGCGGGGTCGGTGAAGAGGATGGGGTCGAGCGAGGCGATGGCGTTCGGCGGGCTCACGTCCTGCCAGTTGCCGCCGTCCCGCAGCCGCGGCGGCGAGGTGCAATCGTCGAAGCGCACGCGCAGCGTCTGCAGCCCCGCGATGTACATCACGGTGCCGCCGTTGTCCGCCGTCTCGCTCTTCCAGTTCACTCCCAGGCTGGGCTCGCCGTTGCCGCGCCCCTGGGGGTCGGTGTGGAGCGAGAAGACAGGGGGCGGCCCTGCCGCCGGCGGCGCTGCGTCCTTCGGCTGATGGGCGAGGATGGCGCTGCCGAAGATCGGCACCGCGCCGGCGAAGTTGACCGCCTGGACGGTGTAGGTCCCGGGGGCGGGGTTCAGGAGGACCGCGTGCTCGTTGGTGCCCGCCGGGTTGCCGGAGGTGGCGACGATCTTGCCCGCGGGGTCGTAGACCACGAGATCCCAGTCGTCGGCCCCGGTCACGTCGAGGCTGATCTGGACGACGTACGCGTAGGACGGCTTGACGATGGTCAGCTTGAAGTTGTCGCAGTTGGCGTCGCTCGGGCCGCTGCAGCCGACCGCGGCGACCGGCGCCTTGACGTCGGACTGCCAGGTGACGCCCGGCTGCGCGTCGGAGATCGTTCCCGACGCCGGCTTCGAGGCGCTCGCCGGAGCGGCCAGCGGCAGCGCGAGCACCGCGGCCCACACCCATCTGAACGGACGGAAAGAGCGCATTGGATATCCCTCCTCTCGTCAACCCAATCGCACTTCGCGGTCGACCTCGCCCTGAGCGTCGGTGAGGTCGCCTCCCGACGGAACGAACGTCAGCAGAGAGCAAGAAAGGTGCCATACTGACGCGGCCGAAGGATCAAGCCAGAAGGCTCACGGCTGCGGAATCTGGCAAGCGGCGTGCAGCGGAAGGGCGCGGGAGAACAGGCTGCGGGCGAGGCCGCCCTGCCGCGCGGGCCCCGGCCGCCCGCGCCTGTAACCGCGCCGGCCGGGCGGTCGTCTCTTCTGCGGGCGTGTGAAGTTCCGCGGAGAGGGGCTCCGGCGGCCGTATAGTTCATATGAGAAGCGCCGGCTGTCCAGAACTGAGCAGTCTTTCCCTTCGCAGTTCGAGGCCCTACCGATGATCTCCGAGCAGACCGAGACCGAGACGCAAGAAGAGAGGATGGCCACCCCGGCCGAGAAGCAGCCGGCGCCGAGGGTCGCCTCGGGAGCGCCGAGCGGGATCCCGCCGGTCGAGCGGGAGGAGGAGACCCCGCGACGCCGGCGCTGGTGGCCGTGGCTGCTGGCCTTCGCCGCCGTGCTCCTGGTCGCCTACCTGGTGATCCCCAAGAAGGGCCGCGCGCAGTCCGCCGACGGCGCCAAGGGGAAGGGCGACCAGGCGCAGGCGCAGCGCCCGGTGCCGGTGCTGGCGAGCGCCGCGGTGTCCAAGGACGTCGGGGTCTACCTGACCGGCCTCGGCACGGTGACCCCGCTCGCCACCGTCGCCGTGCGCAGCCGCGTCGACGGCCAGCTCGTCTCGCTCGGCTTCCACGACGGGCAGGCGGTCCGCGCCGGCGACCTCCTCGCCACCATCGATCCGCGGCCGTTCCAGGTCCAGCTCATGCAGGCCCAGGGCCAGCGGGCGAAGGACCAGGCGGCGCTCGAGAACGCCAAGGTCGACCTCGCCCGCTACCAGGTCCTCGCCCAGCAGGACTCGATCCCCAAGCAGCAGCTCGACACCCAGGTGGCGACCGTGCACCAGGACGAGGCGACGCTCGAGTCCGACCAGGCGCAGATCGAGAGCGCCAAGCTCAACTTGACCTACAGCCGGATCACCGCGCCGATCACCGGCCGCGTCGGCCTGCGCCTCGTCGACCCCGGCAACATGGTCCACGCGACCGACCCCAACGGCGTCGTCGTCATCACCCAGCTGCAGCCGATCAACGTCCTCTTCACCCTCCCCGCCGACCAGCTGCCGCAGGTGCTCGGGCAGGTGCACGGCGGCGCCAAGCTGCCGGTCGACGCCTTCGACCGCGACCTCAAGCGCAAGCTCGCCTCGGGCTCGCTCATCGCCATCGACAACCAGATCGACGCCACGACCGGGACGGTCAAGCTCAAGGGGATCTTCGGCAACGAGAACGAGGCGCTCTTCCCCAACCAGTTCGTCAACGCGCGCCTGCTGGTGCACACCCTGCCGTCCGCCACCGTCGTCCCCACCGCCGCCGTGCAGCGCAGCCCGCAGTCGAGCTTCGTCTACGTGGTCAAGGCGGACAAGACGGTCGAGGCGCGCAACATCAAGATCCAGCTCACCCAGGGCGACGACACCGTGCAGAGCGGGGTGGCGGCCGGCGACCTGGTGGTGGTCGACGGGCTCGACAAGCTGCGGCCGGGCATGAAGGTCGAGGTGAGCCGCGCCGACGCCCCCCGCGGCGCCGCTCCCCAGAGGACGGCCCTGTGAGCCCATCCCGGCCGTTCATCGTACGGCCGATCGCCACCTCGCTGCTGATGGCGGGGCTCCTCCTCGCCGGCATCTTCGCCTTCCGGCTGCTCCCCGTCTCGGCGCTCCCGGAGGTCGACTATCCGACCATCCAGGTGATCACTTTCTATCCCGGCGCCAGCCCCGACGTCATGGCCTCGGCGGTCACCGCGCCGCTCGAGCGCCAGTTCGGCCAGGTGCCGGGGCTGAACCAGATGACCTCGACCTCGTCCGAGGGCAGCTCGGTCATCACCCTGCAGTTCGTCCTCGACTTGAACATCGACGTCGCCGAGCAGGAGGTCCAGGCGGCGATCAACGCCTCCGGCACCTACCTGCCGCGCGACCTCCCCAACCCGCCCATCTACAGCAAGACCAACCCCGCCGACGCGCCGGTGCTCACCCTCGCCCTGACCTCGAAGACGATGCCGCTGTCGCGGGTCGAGGACCTCGCCGACACCCGCTTCGCGCAGAAGATCTCGCAGCTCCCGGGGGTCGGATTGGTCTCCATCAGCGGCGGCCAGAAGCCGGCGGTGCGCATCCAGGTCAACCCCACGGCGCTCTCCTCCTACGGGCTGACGCTCGAGGACATCCGCACCGCCGTGGCGCAATCGAACGTCAACCAGGCCAAGGGGACCTTCGACGGCAGCCGCAGCTCCTACACCATCGGGGCGAACGACCAGCTGCTCTCCTCCCAGCAGTACCGGCCGCTGGTCGTCGCCTACAAGGACGGCGCTCCCGTCCACCTCTCCGACGTCGCCAACGTCGTCGACGACGCCGAGAACGTCAAGCAGGCGGCGTGGATGAACACGGTGCCGGCGGTGATCCTCAACATCCAGCGCCAGCCGGGCGCCAACATCATCGGCGTCGTCGACCGCATCCAGGCCCTGCTGCCGCAGCTGCGCGCCTCGCTGCCGGCGGCGGTCGAGGTCTCCGTGCTCACCGACCGCACCACCACCATCCGCGCCTCGGTGCACGACGTCGAGCTCGAGCTGATGCTCTGCATCGCGCTCGTCGTGATGGTCATCTTCCTCTTCCTGCGCACCCTCGCGGCGACCATCATCCCCAGCGTCTCGGTTCCGCTCGCCCTCGTCGGCACCTTCGGCGCCATGTACCTGCTGGGCTACAGCCTCAACAACCTGACGCTGATGGCGCTCACCATCTCGACCGGCTTCGTCGTCGACGACGCCATCGTCATGATCGAGAACATCATGCGCTACATCGAGGAAGGGGAGAAGCCGCTCGCGGCGGCGCTCAAGGGCGCCGAGCAGATCGGCTTCACCATCCTCTCGCTGACGGTGTCGCTGATCGCCGTCCTCATCCCGCTCCTCTTCATGGGCGACGTCGTCGGCCGCCTCTTCCGCGAGTTCGCCATCACCCTCTCGGTGACCATCCTGTTCTCCGCCGCCGTCTCGCTCACCCTGACGCCGATGATGTGCGCCCGCCTCCTGCACCACAAGCGGCCGGAGGAGCAGGGGCGCTTCTACCGCGCCTCCGAGCGGGTGTTCCAGCGCATCATCGACTTCTACGGTCGCACGCTCACCTGGGTCCTCGAGCACCGCACGGCGACGCTCCTGGTCACCGCCGGCACCCTGGTGGCGACGATTCTCCTCTACCTGGTCATCCCCAAGGGCTTCTTCCCGGTCCAGGACACCGGCGTCATCCTGGGCGTCTCGGAGGCGCCGCAGAGCATCTCGTTTCCCGCCATGGCGGCCTCGCAGCAGACGCTGGCGCGGGCGATCCTCGAGGACCCCGCGGTCGCCTCGCTGTCGTCCTTCATCGGCGTCGACGGCACCAACACGACGATCAACACCGGCCGCATCCAGATCAACCTCAAGCCGCTCGCGGAGCGCGACGGCAGCGCCTCCGACGTCATCCGCCGCCTCGCCCCCAAGCTCGCCAAGATCGGCGGCATCACCCTCTTCATGCAGCCGGTGCAGGACCTCACGGTCGAGGACCGGGTGAGCCGCGCGCAGTTCCAGTACAGCCTCGAGGACCCCGACGCCGCCGAGCTCGCGCAATGGGTGCCGCGCCTGGTCGGCCGCCTGCAGACGCTCCCCGAGCTCCGCGACGTGGCGAGCGACCAGCAGAACTCCGGCCTGCGGGCGCACCTCGTCCTCGACCGCACCACCGCGTCGCGGCTGGGCATCACCCCGCAGATGCTCGACGACACGCTCTACGACGCCTTCGGCCAGCGCCAGATCTCGACCATGTTCACCCAGCTCAACCAGTACCGCGTGGTGCTCGAGACCAAGCCCACCTTCCAGCAGGGGCCGGCGGACCTCGACAGCATCTTCCTGCGCTCGACCGCCGGCGGCTCGGTGCCTCTCGGCTCCTTCACCCACGTCGAGACGACGACGGCGCCGCTCGCGGTCAACCACCAGGGACAGTTCCCGGTGGCGACCATCTCCTTCAACCTGGCGCCGCGCGCCGCGCTGGGCGAGGCGGTCGACGCGGTCAACCAGGCGGTGAAGGACCTCGGCATGCCGGCCTCCATCCAGGCGAGCTTCCAGGGTACGGCGCAGTCGTTCCGCGCCTCGCTCACCAACGAGCCGCTCTTGATCCTCGCCGCCGTCATCACCGTCTACATCCTGCTCGGCATCCTCTACGAGAGCTACATCCACCCGCTGACCATCCTCTCGACCCTGCCCTCGGCCGGGGTGGGCGCCCTCCTCGCCCTCTTCCTCTGCCGCGCCGACTTCTCGGTGATCGCCTTGATCGGCATCATCCTGCTCATCGGCATCGTCGAGAAGAACGCCATCATGATGATCGACTTCGCGCTCGACGCCGAGCGCAAGGAGGGGAAGGAGCCGCTCGACGCCATCTACCAGGCGGCGCTGCTGCGCTTCCGGCCGATCATCATGACGACCATGGCGGCGCTCTTGGGCGCGGTGCCGCTCGCCCTCGGCTCGGGCATCGGCGCCGAGCTCCGCCGGCCGCTCGGCATCGCCATCATCGGCGGCCTCATCTTCTCCCAGCTCCTCACCCTCTACACGACGCCGGTCGTCTACCTCTTCTTCGACGGCCTGGCGCAGCGGCTGACGGGGCGGGCGACCGAGCCAAACGTAGACTCGCCGCGGCACGCTCTGCCCGAGGGCGCATGAGCCTCTCATCCCCCTTCATCCACCGGCCGATCGCCACCACGCTGCTCACCGCGGCGGTGGCGCTCGCCGGCGGCATCGCCTACCGGCTGCTGCCGGTCTCGCCGCTGCCGCAGGTGGAGTTCCCCACCATCCAGGTGCAGGCGGGCCTGCCGGGCGCCTCGCCCGACACCATGGCCTCGGCGGTGGCGACGCCGCTCGAGCGCCAGTTCGGGCGCATCGCCGGCATCACCGAGATGACCTCGACGTCCTCGCTCGGCTCGACCCAGGTGGTCCTCCAGTTCGACCTCAACCGCAACATCGACGCCGCGGCGCGCGACGTCCAGGCGGCCATCAACGCGGCGCGCGGCCAGCTGCCGGCGAACCTGCCCAACAACCCCTCGTACCGCAAGGTGAACCCGGCGGACGCGCCGATCATGCTGCTGTCGCTCACCTCGGACCTCTACGAGCGGGCGCGGATGTACGACGTCGCCTCCTCGTACCTGATGCAGAAGATGTCGCAGATCGAGGGCGTCGGGCAGGTGTTCGTCGGCGGCGGCGCGCTGCCGGCGGTGCGGGTGGACGTCAATCCCACCGTGCTCAACGACTACGGCCTCTCGCTCGAGGACGTCCGCACGGCGCTGGGGAGCGCCAACGCCAACCGGCCGAAGGGGGAGATCGCCGACCCCGCGCGGAGCTGGTCGCTCACCACCTCGGACCAGCTCCTCAAGGCCGCCGAGTACCGGCCGCTCGTCATCGCCTACCAGAACGGCGCCGCCGTGCGCCTGGGCGACGTGGCGGAGGTCACCGATTCGGTCGAGGACGTGCGCACCGGCGGCCTCACCAACGGCAAGCCGGCGATCACCCTCGTCGTCTTCCGCCAGCCGGGGGCGAACATCATCGCCACCGTCGACCGCATCCGCGCCCTCCTGCCGCAGCTCCAGGCCGCCATTCCGCCGGCGATACAGCTCGACGTGGTGCTCGACGCCACGCGCACCATCCGCGCCTCGGTGCGCGACGTCGAGATCACCCTCCTCATCTCGATCGGTCTCGTCATCCTCGTCGTCTTCCTCTTCCTGAGGAGCGTCCGCTCGACGCTCATCCCGAGCGTCGCGGTGCCGGTCTCGCTCGTCGGCACCTTCGGCGTCATGTACCTCCTGGGCTACAGCCTCGACAACCTCTCGCTGATGGCCTTGACCGTGGCGACCGGCTTCGTCGTCGACGACGCCATCGTCGTCATCGAGAACATCACCCGCTACCTGGAGCAGGGGATGCAGCCGTTCGAGGCGGCGCTCAAGGGCGCCGCCGAGATCGGCTTCACCGTCGTCTCGATCAGCCTCTCCCTCATCGCCGTCTTCCTCCCCATCCTCCTCATGGGCGGCATCGTCGGCCGCCTCTTCCGCGAGTTCGCGGTGACCCTCTCGGTCGCCATCGTCGTCTCGCTCCTGGTCTCCTTGACCACCACGCCGATGATGTGCGCCAAGCTCTTGAAGGCCCACGGCGAGGAGCGGCACGGCCGCCTCTACCGCGCCAGCGAGCGGGGCTTCGAGGCCATCCACGGCGGCTACGACCGCTCGCTCTCCTGGGTGCTCCGGCACCAGGGGCTGACCCTCTTCGTGACCCTCGCCACCATGGCGGCGAGCATCTATCTCTACGTCATCGTCCCCAAGGGCTTCTTCCCGCAGCAGGACACCGGCCGCCTCACCGGCTCGGTGCAGGGCGACCAGTCGAGCTCGTTCGGCGCCATGCGCCTGCGGCTCGAGAAGCTGGCGGCGATCGTCCAGCGCGACCCCGCCATCGAGGCGGTCTCCGCCTACACCAGCGGCAACAACGCCGGGCGCATGTTCGTCACCTTGAAGGACCTCGGCCAGCGCGGCGGCGTCAGCGCCGACCAGGTGATCGGGCGCCTCCGCCCCAAGCTCTCGCACGTGCCCGGGGCGAGCCTCTTCCTGCAGCCGGTACAGGACATCCGGGTCGGCGGCCACGCCAGCCAGGCCCAGTACCAGTACACCCTCGAGGGCGACGACTCGAAGGAGCTCCTCGAGTGGGCGCCCAAGGTGATGCAGACGCTCCGCCGGCTGCCGCAGCTCGTCGACATCAACACCGACCAGCAGACCAAGGGGCTGCAGGCGTCGCTCGTCATCGACCGCCAGACCGCGGCCCGCCTGGGCGTCAAGCCGCAGGCGATCGACGACACCCTCTACGACGCCTTCGGCCAGCGGCCGGTGTCGACCATGTACCAGCAGCTCAACCAGTACCACGTGATCATGGAGGTGGCGCCGCCCTTCCTGCAGAATCCGGACGCCCTGCGCTACGTCAACGTGCGCACGCCCGACGGCCACCTGGTGCCGCTCTCCGCCTTCACCCGCTACGAGGACGCGGCGACGCCGCTGACGGTCAACCACCAGGGGCAATTCCCGGCGGTCACGCTGTCCTTCAACCTGCCGCCCGGGGTCGCCCTGGGCGACGCCGTCAACGCGGTCAACCGGGCGGAGGAGGCGATCCACCTGCCGGCGAGCATCCGCGGCCGCTTCCAGGGGACGGCGCAGGCCTTCCAGGCGTCGCTGGCGAGCGAGCCGATCCTCATCCTCGCGGCGCTCCTCGCCGTCTACATCGTGCTCGGGGTGCTCTACGAGAGCACCATCCACCCGATCACCATCCTCTCGACGCTGCCGTCGGCGGGCGTCGGCGCGCTCCTCGCGCTCCTCCTCTGCCACACCGAGCTCTCGGTGATCGCGCTCATCGGCATCATCCTCTTGATCGGCATCGTCAAGAATAACGCCATCCTGATGTTCGACTTCGCGCTCGACGTCGAGCGCAAGGAGAACAAGCGGCCGGAGGAGGCGATCTATCAGGCCTGCCTGCTACGCTTCCGGCCGATCACCATGACCACCATGGCGGCGATGCTGGGCGGGCTGCCGCTCGCCATCGGCCTCGGCACCGGGTCGGAGCTCCGCCGCCCGCTGGGCATCGCCATCGTCGGCGGCCTGCTCTTCAGCCAGCTCCTGACCCTCTACACGACGCCCGTCGTCTACCTCTATCTCGATCGCTTCCAGCTCGCCTGGAACAGCATGCGGGAGCGGCGGCGGCGCGGCCGGCAGACGGTCCCGCGCCCCGCGGAGGCGTGAATGCGCTCCGTGGCTCGCTACGTGCAAAACCCTGCTGTAGGGGCGGAGCTTGCCTCCGCCCGCCAGCTTTCGACTGCGACGAGGGCGGAGACGAGCTCCAACCTTGCCGGGGAGTGGTTCTGACCGCCATGAACATGCGAGCGCAACGATGGGGGATCGTCATCGCCGGCGGCCTGCTCGCCGCCGGCTGCGCCGTGGGGCCGGCGTACCGCCGGCCGCCGGCGCCGGTGCCGGCGGAGTTCAAGGAGCTGCCGCCCGCCGGGAGCGAGGCCGAGGCGGCGGCCTTCCGGCCGGCGCAGCCCAGGGACGACGTGCTGCGCGGCAAGTGGTGGGAGATGTTCGGCGATGCGCAGCTCGACGCGCTCGAGGAGCAGGTGTCGGTATCCAACCAGACCCTGGCGCAGGCGGAGGCGCAGCTGCGCGGCGCCCGCGCGGCGCTCCTCGCGGCGCGCGCCGGCCTCTTCCCCACGATCTCGGCGAGCGCCCAGGCGACCCGCACCCACTCGTCGGCGAACCGCGGCGGCGTCATCGTGCCCGGCTCCGTCGGCGGCAGCACCACCGGCGGCGACGCGACGATCTACCAGGTGCCGGTCGACTTCTCCTACGAATTCGACCTCTGGGGGAAGGTCCGCCGCCAGGTCGAGGCGGCGGCCGAGACCGCCCAGGCGAGCGCCGCCGACGTCGAGACCATGCGCCTCTCGCTCCAGGCCGAGCTCGCGGCGGACTACTTCCAGCTCCACGGCGCCGACCAAGAGCGGCAGCTCCTCGACGCCGCGGTGCAGGCGTTCCAGACGGCGCTCAAGCTCACCGTCAACCGTCACGATCAGGGGGTGGTCTCGGGCGTCGACGTGGCGGAGGCGCAGACCCAGCTCGACACCACCCGCGCCCAGGCGACCGACTTGGGCGTCGGCCGCTCCCAGCTCGAGCACGCCATCGCCATCCTCACCGGCAAGGCGCCGGCCGACCTCACCATCCCGCCGGCGCCGATCGCCGGGCAGCCGCCGCGGGTCCCCGTGGCGCTCCCCTCCGAGCTCCTCGAGCGCCGGCCCGACATCGCCGCCGCCGAGCGCCGCGTCGCCTCGGCCAACGCCCAGATCGGCGTCGCCCAGGCGGCCTACTTCCCGAGCCTCACCCTCTCCGCCTCGGGCGGCTTCCAGAGCTCGACCCTGGGCAAGCTCTTCTCGCTCCCCAGCCGCTTCTGGTCGATCGGGCCGGCGCTCGCCGAGACCCTCTTCGACGGCGGGCGGCGGCGGGCGGCGACGGAGCAGGCCAAGGCCTCCTACGACGAGGCGGTGGCGGTCTACCGCGAGAACGTCCTCACCGCCTTCCAGGGCGTCGAGGACAACCTCGCGGCGCTCCGCATCCTCGACCAGGAGACCCGCGAGCAGGCCGACGCCGTGGCCTCGGCGGAGCGCTCGCTCACCCTCGCCAAGAACCGCTACGAGGGCGGCATCACCTCCTACCTCGAGGTGGTCACCGCGGAGAGCGCCGCGCTCGCCAACGAGCGCACCGCGGTCGACCTCCTCACCCGCCGCATGGCGGCGAGCGTCAACCTCGTCAAGGCCCTCGGCGGCGGCTGGAGCGCCGCCGAGCCGCCGGCGAGCGGGGCGCCCGCCGGGCGGCGCTGACCGCGCTCACGGTCCTTCAGGTCCATCGAGTTGGCAAGAGCCTTGCTCTACTAAGGGGCAAGGGCACGCGCCACCCGTGCCCGAAACCGAGACGTGCCTCGAACCCAAGCTTCTCCCGGGGTGGCGAATGACCAGGGGCCGGCACGTGTTGACTCGAAAGGAGAGACCTCCATGGATTCCAGCAAGCGAACTCTGACTCGCGTCCTGATGCTCGCGGCCCTGGCGATGAGCCTGCTGCCCGCCCTGCCGGCGCGGGCCGCAACCGTGAACCTCGAAGGCGTCGTCACCAGCGGTTCCGAGCCCGAGTGCGTGCTCGTCCGAGACCATCAGGGCAATTCCTTCGTGCTCGAGGGCACCGGCTGGTACGGCATCGTCGGCGACGACTACGTCCGCCTCGAGGGGACGATCGTCCCCGAGAACCGCTGCGGTGTCACCAGCGGCATCCAGGTCACCGACGTCTCGACGAT
>DATBQN010000177.1:0-4123 GCA_036560825.1 Thermoanaerobaculia bacterium | reverse complement strand
AGCGTCTCCTCGTCGCCGAGGCGCCTGAGCGTCGCGACGATCGCCTCGAAGCACTCCCAGTTGCGCGCCGCCTTCCCCGAGCCGCCGTAGACCACGAGGTCCTCCGGCCGCTCGGCGACCTCGGGATCGAGGTTGTTCATCAGCATCCGCAGCGCCGCCTCCTGCTGCCAGCCGCGGCAGGATATCGCCGTGCCGCGCGGCGCGCGGACGGTGCGAGGGCCGGCCGTGGCGGACGGTGCGGTGGTCGTGGCCATAAGGTACATTGTAAGCTCCGCGGCGGCGAATTCACCGGCTTCGACCGCGTCGCCTCCCGGCAGGCGATTCGGCCCACGACGGCGAGGTAGACTGCCGCCGGTCTGGTCACCAAGAGCCTCGGGGTCCGGCGCGCCGGAGCCGGAGGAACCGTGAATTCTGCTCGCGGAGCGGGGGGACTGAGATGGCCTCGATGGACGGAAGCTGGAAGATCGTCATTGATTCGTCGATGGGCGTCCAGCAGGGAGTGCTGACGGTGAAGGTCTCGGGCGACAGCTTCACCGGCACCTTTGCGGCGACAGGAAACTCGGTCGCCGTCGAGGACGGCAAGGTCGACGGCGACGCTCTGAGCTGGAAGATGAACGTCGTCACTCCGTTCCCGGCGACGGTCGACTGCCGGGCGACGGTGACCGGCAACACGATGACCGGCACCGCCGACGTGCTCGAGTACGGCAACTATCCGCTGACGGGGACGCGGAAGTAGCGGCCTCGCCCCATCGCAGTCCGGTCGACCAGAGCCTCATGAATTCTGCGCGCTGAGAGGGAGAAACCCAATGGCCTCTTTGGAAGGGAAATGGGACATCACCATCGAATCGCCGGTAGGCAACGAGAAAGGCGTATTGACGGTGACGGCGACCTCGGGCAACAGCTTTACCGGCACCTATTACTTTTCTGGGAACTCGAACCCCGTCGTCGACGGCAAGGTCCAGGGAGAGGATCTGAGCTGGAAGGTCGACCTCACCGATCCGGTGTCGATGACGCTCGCCTTCCGCGCGACCGTGAGCGGCAACAAGATGACCGGCACCGCCGGCGCGAGCGGGTACGGCACCTACACGCTGACGGGGACGCAGGAGTAGAGTCCTCGCCGTTCGCGTGCGTCGTAGGGGCGTTGGACGCCCTCAAGGCCGCCGGCCGCGCGTCCCCTTCTCGAAGTCGTCCCAGAGGCCGAAAAGGGCTCATTGAGGTTTCGCTTCATCGGAGAAGGCTCCGCCGGCCTCGACCGCCGCGCGGTCGAGCCGCTGGCGGGGGCGATCCTACTGTGGAAAACTCGGCGCCTTCCCGGAAGCGCCGGCGCCTTCCCAGAAGGGCTCATGTCTTCCCGGATGCGGGACGATCTTCCCGGAAGCGCCGTGATCTTCCCGCAAGGTCGCACCGCTTCCCGGAAGGCCTGAGCCCTGGTCGGAAGCGCCGAGATTTTCCCATCCCTGCCCGTCGCTCGCCGTTCCCACCGAGATCTCCGCGCAAGGTTCCGTCCTCCGCCGCTCCCGGCGCGACGCGGCGACGTAATCCCGCGCCCAGCTCTGAAACTCGATCGCCCGGCCACGGAGGCCTCCGCTCGCGCCGGAATCGCGGGTTTCTGCGTGAGACCTGCCGCGGAAGAGTGGATCGATACGCGGGGGCGCGGCTGCCGTCAGCTCGGCTCCTGCGACCTCCGCCCGGCGACGAGCGACAGCGGCCAGCGTGGATTCCTCGCTCTCGCCGCCCGCCTCAACCCGGCGTCCAGATCCGCCGCGCCTCGATCACCTCGGCGGCGGGCGGCAGATCGAGCGGCTGCCCCGTGGCGGTCAGGAAGGCGAGCCCTTTGTAGCTGGTGAGGTAGTGGTGGCGCTTGGCGAAGAGGCTGCCCGGCGCATGGACGACGAGCGGCGTCTGGGCGCGCGCCAGGATGGCGACGAAGTTCGCCGGGTCCATTCGCACCAGCACGCCCGAGGCCTTGATGGCCTCGGCGATCGCCACCGCCGCCGCCGCTGCACCTGCTGCCGCGGCGGCCATCACTGCACCCCTTCCGGAAACGACCCCTGGGGATCGATATCGACCGGCACGCCGCTCGCCCGCTCGAGGTCGGTGCGCACGAAGGGGAGCATGGTGTCGTACTTCTTGAACCAGGCCTCGGCGCGGGCGCGGTCGCCGGTCGCCTCCTGCTCGAGGAGCTCCTTGGCGAGCGCCGCGATCGCCGGCGGCATCGCGGCGTGCTCGACCACGTAGCGCTGCGAGGCCGCGCCGCGGGTGATCGCGTGCTGGGCATAGAGGTAGTTGAACTCCATCATCTCGGCCCGCCCGTGGGCCTCGGCGGTGCCGAAGCGGATGGTGCGGAAGATGCCGCCAACGTAGGAGTCGTAGTACTCCTCGAGGCGCTCCTTGGGGAGGGCGCCGTGATCGACCAGCCAGGCGAGGCCGTACATCCCGACCGCGTCGGCCTTCGCCTCCTCGAGGCCCGAGTACACCGGTCCGATCGCCTGGCGGATGTCGACCTGCTTGCCGTTCTGGCGGGCGAACGCGGGGCCCAGGCCGTGGCTGATCTCGTGCAGGAGGACGGCCGTGAGATAGCCGTCGGCGGTCACCTTCGTCGCCTGGTCCTGGCGCATGAGGAGGCCGGCGATGGGCAGCACCACCTCGTTGACGCGCGCGTCCATGAAGTTCTTGAAGAAGATCCGCTTGCTCCCCTTCTTCTCGTGCACCCGCGGATCGTTCGGCAGGTTGTCGGCGACCGCCTGGTAGCCATGGCGGAGGTCGCCGGCGCGGAACGGCGTGTCCATCACCTCCATCGGGGCGACGCGGCCGTGCTTCGACGGCCGGTCCTCGGGGGCGAGCGGCAGGGCGTCCTGGATCTCCGCCACGTACTTCTGGAACACCTCCAGCTTCCTGCTCTCCGCCTCGTTGCGCACGAGGACCGCGGCGCCGTAGGAGGTCTTCACCCCCATCAGGTTGTCGAGATAGGTCTCGTAGGGGGCGAAGATGAGGTCGAACTTGGGGGCCGCGAGGTCGAGCCAGGCGAGGTCGCTCTCGTAGTAGTCGTCGGTCAGCAGGGCCTTGGCGCGGAGCTTGAGGAACTTGGCGAAGGCGGGGTCGTCGGAGAGCGCCGCGGCCTCCTCGAGCGCCTTGGCGGCGGGCTCGAGGAGCCGCCGGTAGGCGACGTGATAGGGCACGGCGAGGAGGCCGTGCGGATCGAGGACGACGACCGTGTGCTCGTCGAGCAGGCTCGCCTTGCTGGAGGGGCGCTTGGCGACGAAGCCCTCGATCGACTGTCGCGTCGCCGTCGCCGGGTAGAGGGCGCGGCCGAGCGGCGCCGGCTGGTGGTCGAGGAAGGGGCGGTCTTCGTCGAGGAGGTCCCAGCGCCCGCCGTGGATCCACAGCATGCGCGCGACGGCCTTCTCGCGCGCCCCGGTCGAGTGGACGAGGGCGTTGTAGAGCTGGATGTCGCCCGGGTCGCTCTGCCGCCAGTAGATGTCCTCGAGGTCCTGGCAGGCCTCGACCAGCTTGTCGACCAGCTGGCGCTCGCGCGGCGACAGGCCCGAGGCGTCGAAGGGCATGGGGACCGGCTTCCAGCGGGCCAGCCGCGCCTCGAGGTCGGCGGCGACCTCGACGTGGGCGAGCGGATCGGCCTGGGCGGACGCGGCGGGCGCCTTGGCGGCGGTCTTCTTTGCCGGAGCCGGGCGGGCCGCGGCGACGGACAGCGGAACGAGCAGGCTCGCGATGACTAGGACATGGGTCGAGCGGGCGGTCTGGCGCATGGCGGAAAGTCTACAGGAGCATCCGAGCGGCGGGGACCCCGTCAGCGCAGGCGCGCCTCCAGGCCGGCCCGGACCGCCGGCCATTCCGCCGCGAGCACGCTGTACATGGCGGCGTCGCGCTGGGTGCCGTCGCTCCGCGCCTGGTACTGCCGCAGCACCCCCTCGCGGCGGGCCCCGAGCTTCTCGATGGCGCGCTGGCTGTGGAGGTTCAGGAGGTCGGTCTTGAGCTGCACGCGGAGCGCGCCCAGGGTCTCGAAGGCGTGGCGCAGGAGCAGGTACTTGCTCTCGGGATTGACGCGCGTCCCCTGCCAGGGGCGGGCGATCCAGGTGCGCCCGATCTCGAGCCCTCGATGGGCGGG
>DATBQN010000176.1:0-14351 GCA_036560825.1 Thermoanaerobaculia bacterium | reverse complement strand
TGCACTTTCTCCGCCAACACCCCGGCGACGAAGCCATCGCGCGAGGAGTGGCTGATGAACACAAAGTAAGGTGCGGCAGGGCTTCTGGAAGCGAGTCGCTTCGGATGGCTCGTCTTCGAACGAGCTCTCTGCTTCGTTCCGGCCAAATCGCCGCCCTCCGACGGAAGCCATCGACTGTCCCTCTATGCCGGGAGTTGCGGAAAGTCTATAACAGGACCCGCGGCGAGGCGGCGCCTCAGTCGGCGGCTCTGTGGAACTCGGGCTACACTCGTCCGGTGAGCGTCCGGCTCGACAAGTGGCTCCACGTCGCCCGCGCCTTCAAGACGCGGAGCCAGGCGACGCACGCCTGCGATCTCGGACGGGTGACGGTCAACGGCCAGGCGGTGAAGCCCCACCGCCACCTGGCGGTGGGCGACCGGGTGGAGGTCGCCGTGGGCGACTGGACGCGGGTGCTGGTGGTCAAGGAGCTCCGCGACCGCACCGTGCCCAAGACCATGGCCGCGGAGATGTTCGAGGACCTCAGCCCGCCGCGTCCCGTCCTCGACCCCCTCGCGCGTCTGATCCGCCGCCCTCCCGCCCCGCGCGAGCAGGGCGCCGGCCGCCCCACCAAGAAGGAGCGGCGAGAGATCGAGGCGTGGCGCAAGGGCGGCGAGCCGGAATGAAGACCGACGGTCGGTCGCCGGGCGCCGCCCGCGCCTTACAGCGCACCTTGCTTTTCGAAAGGAGCACTGCATGCTCAAGACCTTGCGCTCTCCGTCCCTCGTCCTCGCCGCAGCCCTGACGCTCTCCTCGGCGCTCGGCGCCGCCACTCTCCCGCCCACCGCGAACACGCTCGCGGCGGCGCCGGCGGCCGTGGCGCAATCCCCTGCCCTGGCACAGATCCTCAACGTCTCCCCGGCCGCCGAAGCGCCTGCTTTCCTCGTCTCGGGCGCGGCGCTTGGCCGGCTGACCTTCCAGTGCGCCGAGCTGCCGGTCGACTGCTGCCAGATCGGGTTCAACGGCCACTGCCGCTACTGCATCCACCAGGACCCCTCCTGCGGGCCGCCCTGACCGCGGCGGGTCCAGACGGGCTGCCGGCCGGTCGCTCAGGAGCGCCGGCCGCGCCTTTCTAGTCGCCCAGGAACTCGCCCAGCGGGGCGAGGGGGGCGATGTGGTCGCAGAAGATCTTGCCGACGACGGTGATGGGAATCGCCAGGATGGCGCCCGGGATCCCCCAGAGCCAGCTCCAGAAGGTGAGGGAGAGGAAGATCACCACCGGGTTGAGCAGCAGCCGGCGGCCGAGGACCATCGGCGACACCACGTAAGCCTCGAGCACGTTCAGCACGAGGAAGGCGCCGATCGGCAGCAGGGCGTGGGCGAAGTCCGGGAAGGTGAGGAAGCCGAGCACGCCGAAGACGACGTAGCAGCAGAACGGTCCGAGATAGGGGATGAAATTGACCAGCATCACCATGACGCCCCAGAGGAGCGGGTTGGGCACGCCGATGAGGGCCATCGCGATCCAGGCGGCGAGCCCGAGACCGGCGTTGATCATGGCGACCGTCGCCAGGTAGGCCGACACCTCGCTCTCCACCTGGCGGGCGATGTCGACCGCCTTCCGTTTGTCGGCAAGCTTGGGCAGCACGCTGATCAGCTTGCGCAGGAAGAGGTCCCCCGAGGCGAGCAGAAAGAAGAGCAGGACGATGGTGATCGCGGCGCTCACCCCGAGGTCCGTCGCGCGGCCGAGTAGGCGCGCCCCGAGCGATGGCGAATTGACCGCGACGGTCGGCGCCTGCGGCCCGCCGGAAGTCGAGACCTGGGCCATCTTCTCCACCTGCTCGGTCGCTTTGCCGATCGTCTGCACCGGCCGCTTGATCTCGCGCAGCCGCCCCTCCACCTTGCGCAGGCTCTGGGGGGCCCGCATCATCCAGTCGTAGGCCGGCCCGGAGAGCTGGTACATCCCCCAGCCGAAGGTCCCCAGGACGGCGAGGATCACCACCGCCGCGCCCACCGACGCCGGCACATGGAGGCGCTTCAGCCCGCGGACGAGCGGCGCGAGGAGCAGGTTGAAGAGGAGCGCGAGGACGATCGGGAGGAGGAAGTCGCGGGCGAAGTAGAGGGTGTAGAACGCGGCGAGGACGAAGAGCCCGGTCAGGGCGACGTTGCGCACCCCGAAAGGTCCCGACATCGCGGCCTGCAGATCGGCGAGGTCAGGCGCCGGAGGATCGTCTTTCGGGGCGTCGTCGCGCAGGGGTTGGGCCATGGAATGCGCTGCGAGCCCCGCGTCGTCGAGAGCCGGGTCAGGCGCGCCGGACCAAACCCATCATAAGGGAGATCACGAAGACCGCGGCGAAGAGCACGAACAGGATCTTGGCGACCGCCGCCGCGCCGCCGGCGATCCCGCCGAAGCCGAGCACCGCGGCGACCAGCGCCACGACCATGAAGATCAGGGCCCACCTCAACATGACGTCGCCTCCTGGGAGAATCCGGGCGCTGCGGCCTGGAGCTGTGTGCGTGGTTGCTATCCGAGAGCGATCTCTTCCAGCACCTGCCGGTATAGAGAGCAAGGCCCGTGCCACGCAGCTCGAGGCGATTCAGCCCCCGGCGGTCGCGGCGGGCGGCGCCGGCTCGTCCCCCAGGTAGACCTGCGAGCGCCGGTAGGCGGCCATCCAATGGCGGGCGAAGACCTGGATCGCCGCCGCCGCCGGCACCGCGATCAGCATGCCGAGAAAGCCGAAGAGGCTGCCGCCGACGATGATCGCGAGGAGCACCCAGACCGGATGGAGGTCGACGCTCTTGCCGAGGATGCGGGGCGAGAGGAAGGTCCCCTCGAGGAGCTGGGTGGCGGTGAAGAGCGCCACCACCCCGAGCACCCGCGGCTCGCTCTGGTACTCGGCCCAGCAGAGCAGCGCCGCGGGCAGCAGGCCGACGACCAGCGACATGTACGGGATGACGTTGGCGAGGCCGGCGGCGAGGCCGATGGCGATCCCCAGCGGCACCCCGAGGAGCAGCAGGCCGGCCGAGTTGAGCACCGCGAGGATGGCGGCGACGGTGAGCTGTCCGCGCACGAAGCCGGAGATGGCGGCGTCGACCTCGCGCGCCCGCTCGAGGGTGAGCGCGCGGTAGGGGAGCGGCACGAGATCGAGCGCCCGCTGCTTGATCTTCGGGAAGTCGACCAGCAGGTAGAAGGCGAAGACCGGCACGAAGACGAGGTCGAGGAGGAAGAGGAAGAAGCTGAGGACGCTGCCGAGCACCCTGGCGAGCCAGGCCGAGAGCGAGGTCGCGAGACGGGGGAAGTTCTCGCGCAGGGCCTCGGTGGCGCGGCCCTGGACCTCCGCGTACTGCCGGGGGAAGCGCTGCTCGATCCCGGCGAGCCAGGGGAGGAACTGCGCCTTGAGCGAGGCCGCGTAGCGCGGCAGGCTCGCGGAGAGGTGCTGGAACTGGGCGGCGATGGCCGGCACCACGTACATCAGGAAGCCGGCGAGCACGAGGACGGCGAGCGCCGCGAGGGCGATCACCCCGAAGAACCGCGAGCGGCCGTGGCGGCTGAACCAGGTGACCGCCGGGTCGAGCAGGTAGGCGATGGCGAGCCCGACGAGGAGGGGCATGAAGACATCGCGGCCGGCGACCAGCAGGGCGACGATGGCGACGAGGCCGCCGGCGAAGACGACGAGCCGGAGGAAGGCGGTGGGGATCTTGCGCACGGGGGTCCTCCCTCAGGCGAACAGGGGGAGCTGGGCGAGAGCGCCCGCCACCAGGTTCGAGGCGCCGACGCCGACCAGGCGCACCGGCCGCCGGTCGGCCTCGGTCTTGGCGAGCAGCTCGCGGGCGCAGCCGGCGAGGGTGGCAGCGTCGGCGACCGGCAGCGGCAGGGTGCGCGAGCGGGTGACGGTGGTGAAGTCGGAATAACGGAGCTTGAGCGTCACCGTGCAGGCGGCGAGCTCGTGGCGGACGAGCATCGCCGCGAGCTCGCACGCCATGCGCTCGACCTCGGCCTCGACGTCCGCGAGCGCGCGGAGGTCGGTGGCGTAGGTGCTCTCGGTCGACAGGCTCTTGCGCTCGCGGTGGGGCTCGATCGAGCGCTCGTCGATGCCGCGCGCGAACTCGTAGAGGGTTCGGCCATGGCGGCCGAAGCGCTCGGTGAGGGTGCCGAGCGGCACGGCGCGGAGCGCGGCAACGGTGTCGACGCCGAGCTCCGCGAGCGCCTTCTCCGTCGCCGGGCCGACGCCGTGGAGCCGCCGCACCGGCAGCGGATCGAGGAACGTCTGCACCCGGCCCGGCGGCACCACGGTGAGGCCGTCGGGCTTGTCGAAATCGGAGGCGATCTTCGCCACCAGGCGGTTGGGGCCGACGCCCACCGAGACGGTGAGCCGCCGCTCCTCGGCCACCCGGCGGCGGATCTCGCGCGCGATCGCCGTGGCGCTCCCCCACGGCCCCAGCCGGCCGGTCACGTCGAGGTAGGCCTCGTCGAGCGAGAGGGTCTCGACGAGCGGCGTGAGCTCGCGGTAGATGGAGAAGATCTTCTCCGCCTCGCGGCGGTAGCGCCGGAAGTCCGGGGCGATGAAGATCACCTGCGGGCAGAGGCGGTGGGCGCGCGCGGAGGGCATCGCCGAGTGGATGCCGAAGCGCCGCGCCTCGTAGCTCGCCGCGGCCACCACGCCGCGGCTCTCCGCCGAGCCGCCGATCACCACCGGCTTGCCGGCGAGCGAGGGATCGTCGCGCATGTGGACCGCCGCGTAGAAGCAGTCCATGTCGCAGTGCAGGATCCGCCGCGCCGGCTCCGGGGCCGGCAGCGGAGCGCCCTCGGCGCCGGCGGCGCCATCCGGGGTGCCTACCCTGTCGCTCATCACCGCGCGCTCTAGCTTAGCAGCGCGCTGGCGACGGCCGATCGCGGTCTTTTTAGCATGAGCCAAGTCGCGGTGGCGCTCATGTCTGCCTGAAAGCCTTGTCAATTTTCCGCTGGCATTGCCGAAAAGCTACAATATCGACCGATCCAGCGCACGTCTCCCAGTCGTTCGGGGGGAGGCCGGACCGATGCCTGGCGTATGCGACGTCCCGACTCCTCCGGCTGCCCTCAGCCCTTGCGGCGCGCGCTCCGGATCGCCGCTCTGCTCCTCCCCCTCGCCAGCCCTCCAGGTCCCGCGGAGACCCCGGCTCTGACTCCCGGCCTCCGGCTCGAGGAGAGTCTCGCCGGCGGCGAGAGCCGGCGCTACCCAGTCGAGCTCAAGGCCGGAGATCTCCTCTCCGCGGTCGTCGTCGAGGAGGGGATCGACGTGGTGGTCCGCCTGCGCACCCCGGGCGGCGCCGAGCTCGTGCACGTCGACGGACCCAATCGCCCGCGGGAGGACGAGGAGCTCGCGGCGATCGCTCCCCAGGACGGCGTCTACCAGCTCGAGGTGAGCTCGAACGACCGCAGCAAACCGTCCGGCTGCTACGTGCTGCGGATCGAGGATCTCCGCCCCGCCGACGACCGCGGCCGTCTGCTCGCCCAGGCGGTCGCCTTGACGCAGGAGGCGGTGGAGCAGATGCAGCGGCAGGACCGGACCGGCTGGCGGCTCCAGCTGGCGACCCGCGAGCGCACGCTCGCCCTCTGGCGCTCGCTGGGCGACGGTGCTCGGGCCGCCAACGCGCTCCTCCAGATGGGCGAGCTGCGCAAGAACCTCGAGGAGCAGGAGGCCGCAGCCGACCTCCTCCATCAGGCCGTCGACGGCTTCCGCGCCGCCGCCGACCGGCCGGGGCTGGCCGAGGCGCTCAACGAGGCCGGCCTCGTCGACGTCGACCTCCGGCGTCCCGCCGAGGCGATGGCCCACTTCGACGAGGCGCTGCCGCTCGCCCGCTCCGCCGCCGACGACCAGCTCGAAGTCCTGCTGCTCAACAACCTCGGCACGGCCTACCTCGGTCTCGGCCGATCGCGCGAGGCGCTGCAGCCGCTCGCCGCCTCGCGCGACCTCGCCCACCGCATCGGCGACGCCGTAGGCGAGGCGCTGGCGCTCGACAACCTCGGCTCAGCTCACGCCGACCTCGCCGATCGGCAGCTGGCGCTCGTCGCCTACCGCGGATCGCTCGCCATCGCTCACCGCGCCGGGTTGCGCTCGATCGAGGCCGCGGCGCTCAACAACCTGGGATATTCCCATGAGACGCTCGGTCTCTGGGAGGAGGCGCGGAGCGAGCAACGCCGTGCGCTGGCGCTCTTCTGCGCGCTCGAAGAGCGCCATCACGAGGCGCAGGGGCTGGGCAACCTGGCCCTCGTCTCCCGCCGGCTCGGGCGCTACCGCGAGGCGGCGGACTATTCCGCTCGCGCCATCGCGCTGGCCCACGCGCTCGGCGATCGCGACCTCGAGGCCCTCGCCACGACGGGCCTCGCCTTTCTCGACCTCGAGCGAGGGAAGCCGGCGCGAGCCCTGGCGGCGGCCGAATCGGCTCGCAACCTGGCGCCCGCCGGCGGCGAAGCGGAGACCTACGTCTGGCACGCGGTCGGCGCCGCCCGCCGCGCCACGGGGGACCTTCCGGGCGCCGCCGCCGCGCTCGCTCGCGCCGTTGCCGCGAGCCGCGCGCACGGCGACCGCACCGCCGAGGCCAACGCCGACCTCTTCCTCGCTCAGACGGCGCGCGACGGCGGCGACCTCGACCGCGCCGCCGAGCTGGCGCGCGAGGCGCTGGACATCGTCGAATCGCTGCGCACCCGCGTTGCCTCAAAGGACCTCCGCAGCTCGTTCACCGCCATCCAGCAGCGGTTCTACGAGCTCGCCATCGACGCGCTGATGCAGTTGGACCGCGCGCGGCCGGGGAAGGGATTCGCCGCCCGCGCCTTCACGGTCGCCGAGCGGGCGCGGGCGCGGAGCCTGCTCGAGATCCTCGCCGAGGCCGGCGCCGAGCCGGGAGAGCGCGTCGATCCGCAGCTCGCGAGGCGCGAGCTGGGAGCGCGCCGGGCGGTGAGCGCGGCCGAGCTCCACCGCCAGAGCCTGCTGCGCGGCGCGGCGCCGCCGGCGGCCGCCGAGATCGCCGCCGCCACCCGTGAGGTCGAGGCCACGCTCGGGGCCTACGGTGAGGTCGAAGCCGAGCTCGCCGACGAGAGCCCGAGCTACGCCTCGCTCGTCGAGCCCCAGCCGCTGTCGGCCGCGGAGGTCGGGCGACAGGTCCTCGATCCCGACACCCTCCTCCTGGAGTTCGCCCTCGGCAAGGAGAGGAGCTATCTCTGGGCTCTGGCGGATGGAGACCTGACGAGCTACGAGCTGCCGCCGCGGGCGGCGGTCGAGGCGGCGGCGCGCCGCGTCTACGAGCGGCTGACCGCGGTGAACCGCGCTCCGAAGGCCGAGACGCCGCCTGCCCGCAGGATGCGGCTCGAGCGCGCCGCTCGCGAGCTCCCGGCCGCGGCGAGGGCCCTCTCCCGCATGCTCCTGGCGCCAGCCGCGGGGCGGCTCGGCCACCGGCGCCTGGCGGTCGTCGCCGACGGCCTCCTCCAGTACATCCCCTTCGTCGCCCTGCCCGACCCCTCCGCCGGAACCGGCCTCCCGCTCGTTGCCGCCCACGAGGTGGTGACCCTGCCCTCGGCGTCGGCGCTCGCCGTGCTGCGCCGCGAGCTCGCCGGCCGGGCACCGGCGCCGCTCCTTCTCGCCGTCCTTGCGGATCCGGTCCTCGGCCGCGACGACCCGCGGGTCGAGCGTCCGCCTGCCCGCGGCAGGGGTCGCAAGGCTGGGCATGGCGCCGACTCCCGCGGCGGCGAGGAGAGCGCGGCCCTCCTCCCTCTCCACTTCTCGCGCCGGGAGGCGGAGTCGATCGCCGCGCTGGTTCCGGCGAGCGAGCGCCTGGTCGCGATGGGCTTCGATGCCTCGCGCACGACGGCACTCTCGGGGCAGCTGGCGCGCTATCGCATCGTCCACTTCGCCACCCATGGCCAGATCGACAGCGGCCACCCTGCCCTCTCGAGCCTGGTGCTCTCTCTGGTCGACCGCCGCGGCCGGCCTCAGGACGGCTTCCTGCGCCTGGCCGACGTCTACGGGATGGTGCTCCACGCCGACCTGGTGGTGCTCTCGGCCTGTCGCACGGCACTGGGAAAGGACGTCCGGGGCGAAGGGTTGATCGGCCTCACGCGCGGCTTCATGCACGCCGGCTCGCCGCGAGTGCTTGCCAGCCTGTGGAGCGTCGACGATCGCGCCACGGCCGAGCTGATGCAGCGCCTCTATCGCTCGATGCTCGCGGAACGGATGACTCCGGCGGCGGCGCTCCGGGCCGCCCAGCTCAGCATGGCGCGCGATCCTCGCTGGGCCTCTCCGTACTACTGGGCCGGGTTCTCTCTCGAGGGCGAGTGGCGATGAAGCCGCCGCTCTCCCCGGAGCACTTCGATGCCCTCCTCCTCGCCCTCGCCCTCGACCGCGAGCAGGCCGGCGCGCGCTACGAGGAGATCCGCCGCCGGCTGGTGAGGCTCTTCGAATGGAGGCACTGCGAAGCCCCCGAGGACCTCGCCGACGAGGCGATCAACCGCGTCGCTCGCCGCCTCGCCCAGGGTATGGAGATACGGGCGACCAACCCGTTCGCCTACTTCTGCGGCGTCGCCCATCACGTGGCGCAGGAGATGCTCCGCGAGCGCGAGCGCGAGCGGCGGGCGTTCGTGGCCGCCGGCGCCCAGGCGGCCGACGCCGATCCCGAGTTCGAGCTCCGCCTCGCCTGCCTGAAGGCCTGCCTCGAACGGCTGCCCGCCGACCAACGGCGCCTGATCCTCCAGTACCACCAGGGGAGCGACAGGGTGCGTGGCCGGCAGCGCCTGGCCCACGAGTTGGGGATCGCGCCCAACGCCCTCCGCATCCGGGCTCACCGCCTGCGCCGCAAGCTCGAGGAGTGCTGCGCGCGTCGTCTCGCGGGAGGAGGGGAGGAGCAGCGATGAAACGTTTGCGGCTCAGTCGTCACTCTGATTGAAGAGAGCCCCATGCCCGACGAGATCTCCGCAGCTCCCGACGACGCCCTGCTGAGGCGCTACCTGCTGGATGAGGCGACGCCCGCGGAGATCTCCCGCGTTGAGCGGCACCTGTTCGACGACGCCGAGGGCCTCGAGCGAATCGAGGCGGTCGAGGACGACCTCCTCGACGCCTGCGCGCGTGGCGAGCTTTCGGCGGCCGAGGGTGAGCGAGCGCTCGCTCGCCTCGCTGGAACCGGCGCCGGCCGGGCGCGGCTCGCGTTCGCTCGGGCCCTCGCCCATCTGTCGGACGGCCTCTCCGAGACCCAGCCCAGCCTACCCGCCCCGGGGGCGCCAAGAGCGCCCAGCCCGCCGTTGCGCCGGCCGAGGGCCGTGTGGGCCTTGCGCGCCGGCCTGGCAGCCGGCCTCGCGGCGATGGTCGCGGCCGGATGGCTCTACATCCACGCCGCGGCCAGGCCGGCAGCGACCCTCGCGACACGGCCCGCGAGACCGCCTGTCCCGCAGTTGAGACCCAAGCCGGCCGCGCCGATGCTCTCCAACCTGGGGACGGCGGTCTTCGAGCTGTCGCTCTCCACTGAGCGGGGCGCGGCAACCCTGCCGCGCTTCCAGATCGCGCCGGGCATCGCGCGCGTCGAGCTGCGCCTGGCCCTCGACGAAGGAGAGACCTACCGCACCTACCGCGCGAGCGTGCAAACCGGCGCCGGTCGCTTCGTGGTGCGCGCCAGGGGACTCTCGCCTCGCCGCAGAGCGGGTGCGACCGAGATCGTGCTTGCAATCCCGGCAGCCGATTTGAGGGCCGGTAGCTACCAGATCGCGGTCCAAGGTGAGGGAGGAAGAGGCGCGCCGGAGGACGTCGGTTTCCAGGAGTTCTTCGTGTCCCGCTAGCGCGCTCGCCCCGAGGCGCTGGCGTCATGTCCCTTGAACTGGTCCCCTCCGGCGCGCGAACACCGGTGGCGACCTTAACGTGGGAGGACGATGGCACCATGGAGATCACGAACCAGTCGGGCGGGGGCGCCACGGTCAAAACCAGCGGCGGGGGCAATGTGGGCGGTGGCTTTCCGGAGGGCTGGATCCCCCTCGCTCATGGCGGGACCCTACATTTTCCGCCGCTGCGGGGCGCCATGGGCTCGGTCGAGTTCCGGCTGCCGAACGGCCGCACCCTGGTGCAGGTGGTCGACGCGCGGACTCAGACGGTCACCCTCGTCAAGGACGGACACGGCGGCTTTCGGACAGTGATCGTCCCGGCCGCAACCCCGGTGACTCCGAAATCGGTTCCGAAGCCGCCCGTCGCCACGAAGCCTCCCGTCGCCACGAAGCCGACGGCGAAGCCTAGGGTCGCGGCGCCCAGGAAGCGGAAGGTCACGGGCGGAAGGCCGAAGAAGGCGGCCGGCGCCAAGCGCTGACCAGGCGGTGAAACGTTTCGGGCGCGGCCGTCACACTAGTCGAGATGATCGCGATCCGCTCCTCGCCAGCCTCTGCTCCCAGCCGCCGGCCGAGGCTCCGCGACGCCCGCCATCCGCACGGGGGGTGGCGGGAGGTCGCGGAGCCCGGCGCCGGGGACGCTCTCCCGGCGCCGCAGCCCCGGCCGGGAGCGGAGGCTCTTTTTGCGCCGGCGCCAGCGCCGGTCGCCCGCTTCCCGGCGCCCGCCGAGAGCCGCCCGCGCGGCCGCCGCGCCGAGCAGGAGCTCCTCGCCGCGCTCGCCCTCGCCGCGGCGTTCGCCGCCGGCGCGCTCCTGCCCGGCCGTCCCCCCGCCCCCGGCGACCTGCTGCTCGCCGCTGCCGCCGTGGCGAGCGGGCTCGCGCTGCTGCTCTTCGGATTCCGCTTCCGGTAGGAACCGGCGCTCGCTAGCCGCCGCCCCCGCCGCCGGCGTGCACGCCGCCCTCGGTCATCCCCCAGGGATCGAGGGCCGCGTCGAGCTCGGCCTCGGGCAGCACCTTCTTCTGCCGCGCCAGCTCGCGCACCGTGATCCCGGTCTTGACCGACTCCTTGGCGATCTCCGCCGCGGTGTCGTAGCCGATCACGGGGACGAGCGCGGTGACCATGGCGAGCGACTTCTCGACCATCTCCGCGCAGCGCTCGACGTTCGCCTCGATGCCGTCGACGCAGCGCTCCGCGAGGAGCCGCGCGACGTTGGCGAGGATCTCGATCGACTGCAGGAGGTTGTAGGCGAGGACCGGCATCATGACGTTGAGCTCGAACACCCCGGACATGCCGGCGACGGCGATCGTGGCGTCGTTGCCGACGACCTGCGCCGCGACCATCAGCACCGCCTCGGGGATCACCGGGTTGACCTTGCCGGGCATGATCGAGCTGCCGGGCTGCAGGCTGGGGATCGCGATCTCGCCGATGCCGCAGCGCGGGCCGGAGGCGAGCCAGCGGATGTCGTTGGCGATCTTGGTGAGCGAGACGGCGATGGTCTTCAAGACCCCCGAGGTCTCCACCGCGGCGTCCTTGGCGGCGAGCGCCTCGAAGCGGTTGGCGGCGGGCACGAAGGGATGTCCGGTGGCGGCGGCGAGGCGCGCGATCACCCGAGGCGCGAACTCGGGCGGCGCGTTCAGGCCCGTCCCCACCGCCGTGCCGCCGAGGGCCAGCTCGGCCAGGCGGGGCGCCGCGGCGGCCAGGCGGGCGATGCCGTTCTCCACCTGCTGCGCGTAGCCGCCGAACTCCTGGCCGAGGCGCACCGGCACGGCGTCCTGGAGGTGGGTGCGGCCGATCTTGACCACGCGGTCGAGCTCGGCGGCCTTGCGCGCCAGCGAGCGGGAGAGCTGCGCGAGCGCCGGCACCAGGTCCTCCTGGATGGCGCCGTAGGCGGAGACGTGGATGGCCGTGGGGATGACGTCGTTGCTCGACTGGCTGGCGTTGACGTGGTCGTTGGGGTGGACCCGCTTGCTGCCCACGCGCCCGCCGAGGATCTCGATGGCGCGGTTGGCGATCACCTCGTTGGCGTTCATGTTGGTCGAGGTGGCCGAGCCGGTCTGGAAGACGTCGAGGGGGAAGTCCGCGTTGCGCTTCCCCTCCGCCACCTCGCCGGCCGCCTGCCGGATCGCCGCGGCGAGCTCCCCCGCCACTACCCCCAGCTCCTCGTTGACCGCCGCCGCCTCCCGCTTGATGCTCCCCAGGGCGGCGATGAACCGGCGCGGGAAGCGCAGCCCGGAGACGGGGAAGTTCCGCCGCGCCCGCTCGGTCTGCGCCCCGTAGTAGGCGCCCGCCGGAACCTCCACCTCGCCCAGGCTGTCCTTCTCGATCCGCGTCTCGCTCATGATGTCTCCTGGGCGCAAGGGCCCCGATTGAATTCTCGGAGACCCGCGGCCGTTCCGCGCTGCTATCGTATCGAGGACGGACGGACGGCGCACCTCAGGAGAATGACCGTTCGGTAGGGGCGGAGCTTGCCTCCGCCCGCAACGATCGAAGGCCGCGGAATCGGCTGCGTGCTCCGAACCTGGGCGGAGGCAAGCTCCGCCCCTACAGGGAAGAGTCGAGCGTTCGATCGAGAAAGCCTTTTATTTCAGGAGCCTAGGAGGACAACGTGGACGACCTTCGTTATCCGGTAGGAAAGTACCATCGCCCCGAGCGCCTGACGCCGGACGAGCGCGAGGCGGGGATCGCCGCCATCGCCACCGCCCCGGCGGCCCTGCGCGCCGCCGTCGCCGGCCTCTCGGACGCCCAGCTCGATACCCCCTATCGTCCCGGCGGCTGGACGGTGCGGCAGGTCGTCCATCACGTGCCGGACAGCCATGCCAACGCCTACACCCGCTTCAAGCTGGGGCTGACCGAGGACTCGCCCACCGTCCGCCCGTACGAGGAGAAGCTCTGGGCGGAGCTGCCGGAGGCGAAGAGCGCGCCGATCGCACCCTCGCTCGCCTTCCTCGAGGCGCTCCACGTCCGCTGGGTGATGGCCCTCACGGCCATCCGGCCCGAGGAATGGCAGCGGACGATCGTCAACCCCGAGATGGGCCACTACACGCTCGACCAGCTCCTCGCCATGTACGTCTGGCACGGCCGCCACCACGTCGCCCACGTCACGGAGCTGCGGCGGCGCGAGGGGTGGTGACGGCCGGCGAGGCCGGCTCGCCCCCCTCTCGTCGGCGCCGGATCATCTGGGTCGCCCTGGCGATCGCGGCCGTGGTGGGCGGCGACCAGGCGGCCAAGGCCCTGGCCCGAAGCCGGCTCGCCGGAGAGCCGACGATTGCGCTCCTCGGCGGCATCGTGCGCTTCGACTACGCGGAGAACCGCGGCGCCTTCCTCTCGCTCGGCGAGAGCCTGCCCCAGGGCGTCCGCTTCGCCCTCTTCGTCCTCCTCGTCGGCGCCGCGCTCGCCGCGGCGCTGCTCTTTGCCCTGCGCGCCCGCTCGCTGCCCGCCGCCGAGCTCGCGGCCCTCGCCCTGATGGCGGGCGGCGGCATCGGCAACCTCCTCGACCGCCTCGCCCACGCCGGCTCGGTGGTCGACTTCGTGAGCGTCGGCTGGGGCCCCATCCGGACCGGCATCTTCAACCTCGCCGACGCCGCCATCACCGCCGGCGCCCTCCTCTTCCTCTGGGCGGCCCTGCGCCACGGGCGGGAGATCCCGAGCTCGTCACCGGGTTGAGCCGGCTTCGCCGGGGAAGGATTCGGCTAATTGGCAATTGAATTGACAATCAGCCGGCCGTATGCTTGCCGGCGTGCTGATTCCGCGGCAGGCCCGCGCAACCCTGGAGCGGCTGGCTGCCGGCTACCCGCTGGTCGCCATCACCGGCCCTCGGCAGTCGGGGAAGACGACGCTCGCGCGCGCCATCTTCGCGGAGAAGCCTTACGTCTCGCTCGAGGACTTGGACGAGCGGACCCTGGCCGAGCGCGACCCGCGCGGCTTCCTCGCCCGCTTCCCGAACGGCGCCGTGCTCGACGAGGTGCAGCGCGCTCCGGCGCTCTTCTCCTACCTCCAGACGCGGGTCGACGAGGATCGGCGGCGCGGCCTTTTCATTCTCACCGGCTCGCAGCAGTTCGGCCTCCTGTCGAGCGTCACCCAGACGCTCGCCGGGCGGGTGGCGATGCTGCCGCTCCTGCCCTTCAGCCTGGGAGAGCTCCAAGCCGCGAGGAAGGTCCCGGAGAGCGTCGAGACGCTCCTCTTCCAGGGGCTCTACCCACCCATCTACGACCGCGGGCTGGACGCCGCGATCTGGTACGGAAACTACGTCGGCACCTACCTTGAGCGCGACGTGCGGCAGATGGTCAACGTGCGCGACCTATCGACCTTCCAGCGCTTCGTGCGCATGTGCGCGGCGCGGACGGCCCAGCTCGTCAACCTCTCCTCCCTCGCCCTCGACTGCGGCATCAGCCACAACACGGCGGCGGCCTGGCTCTCGGTGCTCGAGGCGAGCTACATCCTCCACCTGCTCCAGCCCTACCATCGCAACTTCGGCAAGCGTCTGGTCAAGACGCCGAAGCTCTATTTCAACGATACCGGCCTCGCCGCCTGGCTGCTCGGGATT
>DATBQN010000175.1:0-2596 GCA_036560825.1 Thermoanaerobaculia bacterium | reverse complement strand
CTCCTTGCGGATGAGCAGGTCCTCCTCCTCGAGCCACTGCCGCTGCTCGATGGTGAGGTCCTTCTTGTCCACCGCGAGGGACGGTACCGTCCCCGCGGAGAGCCCCCACCAGACGGCGAGCAGGAGCGCGGCCGTGGCGCTGCGGCTGGTCATGTCGACGAGCTCCTCTGTGAAGGTGTGGTGACAGCAAGGCCCGCGCCAGGCGCCGGCCGGCCTCATCCTACCGCCGGAGGAGCGCGGCGGCGGGTATACTTCCGCCTCCGAGCCGAAGATGCCAGCCGAAGCGGATCTCGCCCCCTCGCGGTCCACGGTCATCGAGGGCGATGCCGCGACTGTCCTGTCAGGTCTCGCGCCGGAATCGTTCCGCTGCTGCGTCACCTCTCCCCCGTACTGGGGCCTTCGCGACTACGGCGTGCGCGGGCAGATCGGCGCCGAGGCGGAGCCCGCCGAGTACGTCGCGCGCCTGGTCGAGGTGTTCGCCGGCGTGCGGCGGGTGCTGGCGGCGGACGGCACGCTGTGGCTGAACGTCGGCGACAGCTACACGAGCGGCAACCGCGGGTATCGCGCGCCGGACCGCAAGAGCCCGGTGCGCGCGATGTCCTACCGGGCGCGGACGCCGCGCGGCCTCAAGCCCAAGGACCTGGTGGGGATCCCCTGGCGGCTCGCCTTCGCCCTCCAGGACGACGGCTGGACCCTGCGCAGCGACGTCGTCTGGGAGAAGCCCAACTGCATGCCGGAGAGCGTCAAGGACCGGCCGACGCGGAGCCACGAGTACCTCTTCCTCTTCTCCCGCGCGGAGCGCTATCTCTACCGCGGCGAGCGGATCGAGGAGAGGGGCGGGCGCAACCGGCGGAGCGTCTGGTCGATCCCCACCGAGGCCTTCCCCGGCGCCCACTTCGCCACCTTCCCGCCGGCCCTGGTCGAGCCCTGCGTCCTCGCCGGCTCCGATCCCGGCGACCGCGTGCTCGATCCGTTCTTCGGCGCCGGGACGGTGGGCCTGGTCTGCGAGCGGCTCGGGCGAGGCTGTCTCGGGATCGAGATCAATCCCGAGTACGTGGCCCTCGCCCGCGCGCGGCTCGCGGCGGGCGGACGATGACCTCGCCGGCCCTCCATCTCGAGCCCGTCCGCGTCCGCTGGGCGGACGTCGACTCGATGGGCCACGTCAACAACGCCAAGTACTTCACCTACTGCGAGTCGGCGCGGATGAGCTACTTCGCGGCGATCGGCCTGGAGGCGTTCCGGCAGGATGGCCGCTTCGGCCCGGCGCTCGCGGCGGCGAGCCTCAACTTCCGCCGCCAGGTGCGCTACCCGGCCGAGCTCGAGGTGCGGACCCGCGTCTCGAAGCTCGGCCGCACCAGCTTCACCATGGACTATGAGATCGTCGACGCGGTGAGCGCCGAGCGGGTCGCCGACGGCGCGGGCGTCATCGTCTGGATCGACTACGGGACGGGCAAGCCCAAGCCGATCCCGGACGGGCTGCGCGCCGCGATCTCGGCGTATGCAGGCCCGATGGACAACGGGCCGGAGACGGAGGGGACATGGAAATAGTGGCTCTGGTGATCTTGATCTTCAGTTTCGCCGCTCAGCTCAAGCTGTTCTCGATCAACAAGACCCTGGAGCGAATCCAGGCGCTCCTGGATAGCTCGTCGCGACAGGACGCGATCCTGGCGAGCCTTCGCAGGATCGAGGAGCTCCTGGAGCACACGTCACGGGCGGCACCCGGCGCCTAGCCGGCGGCCGGCGGGCCTTCCTACCGGTTCCGCCCGTACTGCTCGTGGGACGACACCCAGTCGAGCGACGAGATCGCGGCGGCGAGCGAGAGCTCGCCGGCGAGGACCACCGAGGCGACGATCTCGGCGAGCTTGCGGACCTTCCCCTTGCCGACGCAGCCGAGGATCTCCAGGCACTCGCGCTGGGTGGGGAGGCCGGTGCCGCCGCCGTGGGTGGCGACGATCAGCGAGGGGATGGTGATCGAGATGTAGAGGTTCCCCTCCGGCGTCACCTCGGTGTAGACGATGCCTGCCGAGGACTCGGAGACGTTCGCCACGTCCTGGCCGGTGGCGATGAACATCGCGGTGATGGCGTTCGGCGAGTGGCAGCCGTTGTTGTTGGCGCCGGAGAGGAAGGCGCCGACGTTGGCGATGCCGGCGTGGTAGTGGAGCGTCTCGGGATCGACCCGCATGTGCTGGAGGAGGACGTCGCGCGGCACCGTCGCCTCCGCCGTCACCCTCTTCCCGCGCGTCCGCATGATGTTGATCTGCGACGCCTTCTTGTCGGTGGCGAAGTTCGACTCCAGGTAGAAGTGGAGGATGTGCTCGGCGTTCTCCATGATCCAGCTGCAGGCGGCGAAGGTGGCGCGGCCCACCATGTTCTGCCCCGCGGCGTCGCCCGTCGAATAGTTGAAGCGCAGGAAGACGAGCTTGTTCGACAGGTACTTGTCGACGTAGATGAGCTTGGCGACCGAGGAGGTCGCCTCCGCCTCCTCGCGGATCTCGGCGATGTGGTCGTCCACCCACTGCGCGAAGTCGCGCGCCTCGCGCGCCGAGTGGAAGACGAAGACCGGCGCCCGCTGCATGCTGTCGCCCACCACCGTCGC
>DATBQN010000174.1:0-5997 GCA_036560825.1 Thermoanaerobaculia bacterium | reverse complement strand
CTTCTGCTCGCCGCCTCGGCGGTCTTCGCGGCGGACACCCCGCTACCGGCGTTCCTCGCCGCTCCGGACAGCTCGCCCGCCCTTGCCGCGGTGCTCGGTCCGCCGGCCGTCGCCAGCACGCCGCAGGCCGTACCGGCGGACATCGATCCCAGCACCTGCGGCCCGACGCACTTCTTCTGCCAGTCCTGCCCCCAGGGGGGCACTCGGCTCTGCTGGGAGAAGATCTGTGGCACCTTCGTGATCATCAACTGCAACCAGTGCGGGGAGTGCGTCCCGCCGCCCGGTTGACGTCCATCGCACCGACGGCCCGCCCGCGGGTGCCGTCTCCGCCGGGAGGCGGCACTCTCCTCTTTGGGGGCCCTCCACGTCGCGGGTCCCATCGACTCCCGAGAAAGGAGAAGCCACGATGAAGAGGTCCACGGCTCCGTTCGCGATCACCTTCCTGCTGCTTCTGCTCGCCGCCCCGGCGGTCTTCGCGGCGGACGCCCCGCTCCCGGCATTCCTCGCCGCTCCCGCCGGCTCGTCCGCGCTCGCCGCGGTGCTCGCCCCGCCGGCCGTCGCCAGCACGCCGCAGGCCATGCCGGCGGACACCGATCCCTGCGGTCTCCGCATGTACTCCTGCCAGTCCTGCGGCGCCGGCACCCCCGAGCAGAAGCTCTGCTACACGCAGATCTGCGGCAACTTCGTGATCGTCCACTGCGACCCCTGCAAGATCGGCTGCGTCCTGCCGCCGTCCTGACGCCTACCCTGACTCGAGGGCCCGGCCCGCCGGCGCACGGCGATCCGGGCCCAGGGCCTCGTACGCTTCCCGTACCACCGCGGCGCCGTAGGTCCGCTCCAGGCGGCGGACCGTGAAGTGGCCGCGCGCCATGCGCTGGAAGTGGCCGGTGAAGAGCACGTTGATCGTGGCGCCGCCGAGGGCTCCGATCACCGGCACGGCCTCGACCGCCACCTTCTCCGAGACGCTGACCCCGAAGCGCGCCGCGAGGCGGCTCACGAGCTCGACCAGCGCCGGCGCCGTCCGCCGGGCGGCGGTGCGGCCGGTGAAGGCCTCGGCCAGCTCCGAGATGGTCTTCGAGAAGAGGGCGCGCACCGCGAAGTAGCCGGTCTCGGCCGCGTCGTCGCTGGCGGAGGTGCCGCCCAAGGCCAGGACCTGTAGGCAGGAGAGCCGCGCCTCGGGCGAGCGGAGGTCCTCGCCCTCGCTCCGCGCGATGGCGGCGATCGACCGCAGCATGGCGGTCGTCGAGATCGGCAGCTCGACCGCCAATCCCATGAGCCCGAACATCCCGCCGACGCCGCCGGTGATCGCCGTCAGGACCTTGTGCGCGCCGTCGGCCGAGCGGCGCGCCTTCTTCGGCGGGCGGTTGCCGAGCGAGAGGAGCGCGACGTCCAACGCCCGCTCGATCGACTTTCGCGTCACCGACTGGATGCGCTCGGTGAGGCTCGCCGGCAGGCGAGCGAGCATCGACTCGATCGGTCGCCCCAGGAGGTCGACGGCGCGCGCCGCGAACCCCGGGTTCTCGAGCAGGTCTCGGGCGCGCTCGAGGTCGAGCATGTCGGCGTCGCTGATCATCGCTACCGCACCTTGACCGTGGCGCCGACCGACATGCCGGGGCGCAGGAGGTGCTCGCGGTCCTGTCCCTTGTCGAGGCGGATGCGCACCGGCAGGCGCTGGACCACCTTGACGAAGTTGCCGGTGGCGTTCTCCGGCGGCAGCAGGCTGAAGCGCGCGCCGGTCGCCGCCGCGATGCTCTCGACGCGCCCCTGGTAGTCGCGGCCGTAGGTGTCGACGTGGATCGTCGCCGGCTGGCCGGGCCGCAGGTTCGCGAGCTGCGTCTCCTTGAAGTTCGCCGTCACCCAGATCTCGTCGAGCTCGATGATCGTCAGCAGCTCCTGGCCCGGCTGCACGCGCTGGCCGACCTCGACCGAGCGGCGGCCGACGATGCCGGCGACCGGCGCCACGATCTTCACGCGGCCGAGATTGAGCTTCGCCACCTCGAGCAGCGCGCGGGCGCGCTCTAAATCCGCATCGGCCGAGCCGGCGCGCGCCTGCGCCGCCGTGATCTGCTGCGGCGCCGTGCGGGCGCGGAGGACGTCGGCCTGCTGCTGCGCCACCTTGCCCTCGGCCGACGAGATCTGCTCGCGGGCGGCGGCGGCGTCGGCCCGCGCCGCGGCGACCGCGTCCTGGGCGGTGCGCGCCTCGGTCGCCCGGCGGTCGTATTCGGAGCGCGAGATCTCCTGCTTGGCGACCAGGTTCTCGTAGCGGGCGCGGTCGTCCTCGGCGCGCTTGGCGTTGGCCTCCGCCTGGGCCAGCCGGGCGCGCGCCGCCTGCAGGCTGGCGCGGGCGCCGGCGACGGCGTCGCGGGCCTGAGAGAGCATCGCCTGGGCGGCCTGCAGCTGGCCCGTCGCGTTGGCGGCGGCGACCGGCACTTCGGCCCGCGAGGCGGCCGCGGTCGCCTGCAGCCGCGCCACGTCGGCGGCCGCCTGGTCGTACTGCGCCTGGTAGTCGGCGGCATCGATCTCGACGAGCACCATCCCGGCCTGCACGAGCTGGTTGTCCTCGACCCCGGGCGCCACCGCGGACACCGTGCCGGCGACGCGCGCCGAGATCGGATGCAGGTGGCCGTCGATCTCGGCGTCGTCGGTCGTCTCGTACTGCCGCGCGTGCAGCCACCAGAGGATGCCGCCGAGGACCGCGGCGACGGCGACGACGGCGATCGCGATCTTCGTTCGCGGCGAGAGGCGCCGGCGGGGCTTCTCGTCCTCCGGGGTGTCCGTCTCTCCTGCCATGGCTCACTTCCCTCCCGTCGTTTCGAAGTACTGCCGCACCCCTGACTCGATGAGCCCCATCGCCTTGAGCAGCGCGAGCTTCGAGAAGTTGTGCGAGAAGAGGCTGGCGATGTAGTTCTCGTTGGCCGCGGCGACCGCCTCCTCGGCGAGCACCACCTCGACGTTGCCGGTGACGCCGTTCTTGAAGCGGTCCTCCGCCTGCTCGAGCGCCTGGCGGGCGAGCTCGATGTTCTTCTTCGCCACCTCGACCGAGGTCTCCGCCGCCCGCAGGTCGAGGAACGCGCTCCGCACCTCGTAGTCGACGCGGCTCCTCAAGTCGGCGAGCTCGGCCTTCCGGCGGTCGAGGCTCGCCTGCGCCGCGGCGACCGCCGCCGCCGTCCGCCCGCCGGTGAAGAGCGGCACGCTGACGTCGGCGGCGACGGTGAAGGTGCCGTCGGTGCGCGCCAGGTTCTTGCCGATCCGCCCGTAGTCGGCGCTCAGGCCGACGGTGGGGACGCGCTCGCCGGCGGCGGCGCTCCGCGCCAGCTCCGCGGCGTGGAGGAGCGCGGCGGCGGACTTGAGGTCGTGGCGCGACGCGTAGGCGGTCTTCAGGGCGTCCTCGGCCGCGGGGCCGGACCAGGGCAGGTAGGCGGCCTCGCCGGTGACGCGGAAGCGCTGCCCGAGCGGCAGGCCGATCAGCCGGGCGAGCGAGAGCTTGTCCTTCTCGAGCTGGGCGCGGGCGACGGCCACGCGCTGCTCGTCGGTCTGCGCCTGCACCCGCGCGCGGAGCTGGTCGATCGCCGGCGACAGCCCGTTCTTCACCTGGTTCACCGCCAGCTCGTCGAGCGCCCGCGAGCCCTTGAGCTGGGCCTCGGCGGTCTCCACCCGCGCCATGCTCGCCGCCACCTGGTAATAGCCGGCGCCCACCGCGAGCACCACGGTGTCGCGGCTGTCGTCGCGGTTCCACTGCGCGGCGCGGGCCGACTCGCGCGCCGCGCGCCAGCTCTCGACGTCCTGAACGTTGAAGAGCTGCTGGGTGAGGCCGATCCGCGCGTCCTGGTAGCTGAACGGGCCGATGATCGTGGGCACCCCGGGGAGGGTGAAGCCGAACTGCACGAGGCTGATCTCGCCGGTCTGGTGGTGGAGGCGCCCGGCGAGCTGCGGCAGGAGCGCCGCGAGCGTGCGCTCCCGCTGGGCGTCGGCGAGCCGCAGGTCGAGGTCGGCGTCGATGGCGCCGAGGTTCGAGGCGAGGCCGCGCGCGATGGCGTCGGCGAGGGTGAGCGGGATCTCGTCGGCCGTCGCCTCGCCCGCCGGCACGCTCCCCAGGTAGTGCGAGGGCGAGCGGGTGATGACCGACGCCGGGGTCGGCGCCGCCGGGCGCGGCGTGGGGAGGCTGCCGGGGAGCGGCTCGCCGGCGGTCTGCGCCATCCCCGCCGCGGGGGCGAGCGCGATGAGCGCGGCGGCGGCCGCCGCCACCCGGAGGGCGCTGGCGCCGGCGCGTACGAGAGCGGAGAGGGTGGGCATGGGCATCGGGCTACTCCACATGGATCTGCCCCTTCTTGGGCGTGACCTTCTTGATGAAGAAGCACAGCGGGACCATGGCCAGGCAGTAGAGGCTCACCAGGCGGAAGGCGTCGAGGAACGCCATCGCGCCGGCCTGCCGGTTGAGGGTGAGCTCGAGGAGCTTCTGCGCCTGCAGCATGGCGAGGTGGGCGTCGGAGCCCGCCGCCTGGAGGCGCTGCGCGAGGCCGGCGAGCAGCCGCTGGGCGACGGGGTTGGCGGCGTCGACGTGCGCGGCGAGCAGGCTGTGGTGGACCTGCGTGCGGCGGGTGACGAGGGTGCTCACCGCGGCGATGCCGAAGGAGGCGCCGAGGTTCCGCGACAGGTTGAAGAGCGACGAGGCGGCGTTGCTCTTCTGCTGCGGGATGTTGGAGAAGCAGACGGTCGAGATCGGCGTGAAGAGGAAGGCGAGCCCCACCCCCTGGAGGACGCGGTAGAGGGTGATCGTCCGGTAGTCGACCTCGAGGCTGATGTGCGAGGTGAGCCAGAGCGATCCGGCGGCGATGAGGAGGCCGACGACGATGAGCTTCTTGGCGCCGATGCGGTCGGTCAGGTAGCCGGTCACCGGGAGGAGCGCCATGATGACGAAGCCCGCCGGCGAGAGCACCTTGCCGCTCTGCGTCGCCGAGTAGCCCATCAGCGTCTGCAGGAACTCCGGCACCAGCACGGTCGAGCCGAAGAGCGCGAACCCGAGCCCGAAGATGAGCACGTTGGAGAGCATGAAGTTGCGCTCTTTGAAGAGGCGGAGGTCGACGATCGGGTTGGCGGCCGTGAGCTCGCGCACGACCACGGCGATGAGCGCGCCGGCGGAGAGGGCGCATGCCCAGACGATGAGCGGCGAGCCGAACCAGTCCTCCTCCTGCCCCTTGTCGAGCACCACCTGGAGGAGCCCGAGGCCGACGGTCAGGAGGCCCATGCCGATGTAGTCGATGTCGAACTTCTTCCTCATCTGCCGCACGCGCTCGGCGATCCACGGCGGATCGACGATGAGGCGGCTGGTGAGGAAGATCGAGATCATCCCCACCGGCACGTTGATGTAGAAGATCCAGCGCCAGCTGAAGTTGTCCGTGATCCAGCCGCCCAGGGTCGGCCCGATCGCCGGCGCGAAGACGACCGCCATGGCGTAGACCGCGAACCCCATGCCGCGCTTCTCGGGCGGGAAGGCGTCGGCGAGGATCGCCGTCGCGGAGGGCTGCAGGCCGCCGCCGCCGAGGCCCTGGAGGACGCGGAAGAAGATCAGCATCGGCAGGCTCCAGGCGAGGCCGCAGAGGAACGAGCTGACGGCGAAGAGGAAGACGCAGATCATGTAGAAGCGCTTGCGCCCGAGGGCGTTCGAGAACCACCCGGAGAGCGGCAGCACGATGGCGTTCGAGACCAGGTAGGAGGTGAGCACCCAGGTCGACTCGTCGATCGTCGCCGAGAGGTTGCCGGCGATGTGGGGGAGCGAGACGTTGGCGATGCTGGTGTCCAGGACCTCCATGAAGGTCGACAGCATCACCACCATCGAGATGATCCAGGGGGAAAGGCTCTGGTGCTGCACGTGCGCCGGGGCGGCGACGGCGTCGGTCGTCATGTCGAGATCTCGTTGGCTCGGCGGCTCGGGCGGGGTGGCGCCGCCCGGCGGCTGGATCGCGTACGCGAGAACCGTGCCGATCAGCCGCTCGCGCT
>DATBQN010000173.1:0-4141 GCA_036560825.1 Thermoanaerobaculia bacterium | reverse complement strand
CCCCTGTACGCTCCTCGAGGCGCTCGACCCCGCGCAAGGGGCTACGACAGAGATCGACTGGACGCTCCTCCTCATCCGCAACCCCAACCCCGAGAGCACGCCGCAGCGGCTGCTCGCCGAGGTCGAGGCGCGCTGCCGCCGCCTCGGCTGGTGGGGGAGCCGGGTCCAGGCGCTCGACTGGGTGCCCGCCGAGCGCCGCTACGACCTTCTCCGCGAGGTGGACCTCCTGGTTGCGCCCCATCGTCCCAGCCTCGAGACGCGGCTCTCTCTCCGCACGCGCTTCCTCGATGCGCTGGCGGCCGTCTGCCCGGTGGTGACGAGCGAGGGGGGAACGATGAGCCGGCTCATCTCTGCCCACCGCGCGGGCTGGGTGGTGCCGCCCGGCGATCCGGCGGCCCTGGCGCGGGCGCTCGCCGCCGCGCTCGGCGAGGGCGAGGCGGCGAGCGCCGCGCGCCGGGAGGGCGCGCTCGGCCTCCTCGCCGAGTTTCGCTGGGAGCGGGCGCTCGCCCCGCTCGTGGCCTTCTGCCGCGAGCCGGCGGTCGATCCCTCGAAGGAGCGCTTCGCCTTCCGGCCGCCGACCGTCTCGCCGGCCGATCCGCTGGCCTTCCGGCTCCGCCGCCGCCTGACCCGCGAGCTACGACGCTGGAGCGCCGACGGGTGAGCATGCCGGGCTCCGGCGGGCCGCGCAAGGTATCGGTCGCCATCCTCTCCTGGAACGGCCGCCAGCACCTGGAGACCTGCCTCGCCGCGCTGGCCGCGCAGGACGATCCCGGCATCCCCTGGGAGATCCTCGTCCTCGACAACGGCTCGACCGACGGCACCGCCGCCTGGGTGGCGCGGGCCTACCCCGGGGTGCGTCTCCTCGCGAGCCCCCTCAACCTGGGCTTCTGCGCGGGCAACGACCGCCTGGTGGCGGCCGCGGACGGCGATGCCGTGGCGTTCCTCAACAACGACACGCGGCCCGCGCCCGGCTGGCTCGCGGCGCTCGTCGAGGCGTTGGCCGCGGCGCCGGCGGACGTGGCGGCGGTGTCGGGACGGATCCTCGACTGGGAGGGGGAGCGGCTCGACTTCGGGCGCGGCGTGATGACCTTCGATGGCCATGCCTTCCAGCTCGATTTCCGGCGGCCGCTCGGCGTCGCCCGCGTGCCCGAGGCGGGCGAGGAGCTCTTCTTCGCCTGCGGCGGCAACATGCTCGTCCGCCGCGCCTCGTTCCTCGCCGCCGGCGGCTTCGCCGAGGAGTACTTCGCGTATCTCGAGGACGTCGACCTCGGCTGGCGGCTCTGGGCGGGCGGCGAGCGCGTCCTCTTCGCGCCGGCGGCCGTCGTCCACCACCGCTCGAACGCCACGAGCGACCTCCTAGGGCTCTACAACCGCGGCTTCCTCTTCGAGCGGAACGCCTTCCTCACCGCCTACACGAACTACGAGGCCGGCCTCTGGGAGCGCATGATGCCGGCGCTCCTCCTCACCTTCCTGTCGCGCACCCAGGCGCTCCTGACCGACCACAACCCCGGCGGCTCGACTCTGCGCATCGACCCCTACGCCGGCTGGATCGCCAACACGGCGCCGGCAGGCTCGAAGAAGGCGCCATCACAGCCAGTTCAGCACGCCCCGGAGCCCGCTCTGCCCGCCAGGCCCTCCGCCTTCACTCCCGCCGGTTTCGCGACCCGCCTCCGCGAGTACGGAGCCCGCGACCTCCTGCGCCGCGCCTGGCGGAAGCTCCGTCCCGCCTCGTCGACCCCCTATCCGATCCTCGACGACGAGCGGACCCTCGCCCAGCTCCGCGCCCTCAACTACCTCCTCGGGCACCTCGACAGCGCCGCCGACCGCCGGGCCGCCGTCCAGCGCCGCCGCCGCCGCCCCGACCGCGAGATCCTCGCCCGCTTCCCGCCCTACCTCGTCCCCACCTACCCGGGCGACGCCGAGCTCTTCGCGAGCCCTGGCTTCGAGGCCTGGCTGCCGAAGGACCTGCCGCTCGTGCGGGCGGTATTGGGCGAGATCATGGAGAAGGACTGACAACTCGCCTCCGGCATGTACTGAGGATCAAGGATGCTCGGGGTTGGTGAGTTGACAGAGACGGCGGTAAAGTGGTCGAGAGGTGCGCTGGCGGCGCGCCGGAGAGGCGGATCATGAGCACAGGCCGCACGCCGAGCAGGGCGGTCCCTCCAGAGACCGAGGACTTGACCCGCAGGGTCACCATCGATCCTGCCGTGTGCAACGGCAGACCGACGATCCGTGGCAAGCGAATCGCCGTCCAGACCGTGCTCGAGTTCCTGAGCGCCGGCGAGAGCCGCCGGGAGATCCTGCGTCAGTATCCCTCGCTGGAGCCCGAGGACATCGACGCCTGTCTGGCCTTCGCAGCGAAGCTCATGGGGCACGGATTCGTGGTCGAGAAGCTCGCCTGAATGGCGCGGTATCTCATCGACGTCAACCTGCCTTATTACTTCTCGCTCTGGCGTGGCGTCGACTTCCTGCACCTCAGGGATTTGGACGATCGGATGTCAGACGCTGCGCTCTGGGCCCACGCTCGTCAGGGGAACTGGACGATCGTCACGAAGGACGCCGATTTCTCCAACCGTGCGATGGTCGAGCCGCCACCGCCTCGCGTTATCCACGTTCGCCTGGGCAATATGAAGATGCGCGAGTTCCACCACACGATCGCTCGTCTTTGGCCGCAGGCCTGCATCTTGAGCGAGCAGTGCAGGATCGTCTCGATCTTTTCTGATCACCTCCAAGGGATTGAATGAGCGGCGTCGCTACGCCTCCTTCGGCACCGGCGCCACGGCGCGCGGGAGCGGCGAGCCGAGGGTGCGGCGGAGGATGGGCAGGAGGACGGCCGGATGGAAGAGGGCTCCGGCGGGCTTGAGCATGTGGTTGACCTCCTGGAAGCGGCGGTAGACCTCGGCGCTCACGGGGATCAGGTGGATCACCTGGTCGATGTACCAGTGGAGGAAGCGGGTCTTCGCGGTGATCTCGCCGCCGCGGGTGGACGGCCAGCGGAGGTCTTCGCCGGTCGCCATGGCCCATGGGGCGCTGAGGGTCCGCGCGAGGCGCTTCTGGAAACGGCCGGCGAGGCCGTCCAGACTGCGCCCGGCCTGCGCTCTCAGCGCGCCGTCGAGCTCCAGGGCGCCCAGCGACGCGAGCGTCATGCCTTGCGCGTAGACCGGGTTGAAGGCGCAGACCGAGTCGCCGAGGGCGAGGAAGCGCTCGGGCCGGCGGCTCAGCCGCTCGAAGTAGCGCAGCCGGTTCGAGGTCCGGCGGTAGCCCCAGATGTCGGAGAGCGGCCTGGCGTTCTGGATCGCTTCGTAGAGCGCCGGCGAGCGCAGGCTCGCGGCGTACTCCAGGAAGCCCTGCTCGTCGGTCGGCGGATAGTCCTCCATGACCCCGGCGATGGTCACGATCCAGCGGTTGCCCTCGACCCATTGGATGATCCCGGCGCGCGGCTGATCGGGCGGACGGTTCATGAGGAAGAGCGTCTTCCAATCGGCCTCGAAGCCCTCGATGGGCTCGTAGAGGCGGGTCGCATAGCCCCACATGGCGTCGACGGAGGCCTCCTCGGGCGCCGGGAAGCCGGCGGCCGCGAGCCACTCGGGAGCGCGCGAGTTGCGGCCGCTGGCGTCGATCACCAGGTCGGCCGCGAGCGTCTCGGACGCTTCTGCGCCCGGCTGCTCCCCGCAGAGGCGGAGATCCAGACCCTCGACCCGCCGTCCCGTCCCGTCGAGGGACAGGCCCAGCACCTCGACCCCTTCGCGGGAGCGGATGCGCGGGCCGGCGAGGAGATGGCGGCGCAGGATCGCCTCGAAGAGCGGCCGCGTGAAGGTGATGATGTCGAGGTTGCAGGCGACGTTGGGCGCCCATCCGGTGCGGTAGAGGATGCGGAAGTCGCGCCCCTGGTCGATGCGGAGGCAGCCGGCGGCGAGCAGGTCCTCGGTGAAGCCGGGGAAGAGGTCCTCCATGATCATCAGGCCCCGCTTGAGCAGGAGGTGCAGATGGCGGGCCTGCGGCACGCCGGCGCGATTCGCGTCCCCCGCCGGATAGCGGTCGCGCTCGACCAGCGTCACCTCCTCGAAATGATCGGCGAGCACCCGCGCCGCCAGCATGCCCGCGATGCCGCCCCCGATCACCACCGCTCGACCGCGGGTTG
>DATBQN010000172.1:0-4797 GCA_036560825.1 Thermoanaerobaculia bacterium | reverse complement strand
CGGCGAGGGCGAGGAGCACGAGGAGAGCGAGGGCGGTGAGGGGCTTCAAGGACGCCGGCTCTCGCTAGTGCCCGGGCGCGGCGGCGGGAGACCCGGGGGCTTCGGCCGGTCCAGCCTCCGCCACCGCCGCCTGGTAGCCCTCCGGCGACAGCTTGGGGAGCCCCTCGACGAAGGCGACCATCGACCACAGCTCGTGCTCGTCGTGGGTGGGACCGAAGGCGGGCATGCCGGTCATCTTGATGCCGTTCTTGATCACCCAGTAGAGCTCGTTGGGCGCCATGTCGCCGGCCGAGTGGACGAGGTTCGGCGGTTGCGGGTTCAAGCCCGCGCCGATCTCCGCCGGCTTGACTCCGGGCGCACCGTGGCAGGTGACGCACATGTCGCGGTAGTGGGCGGCACCGAGCTTGACCATCGCGGGGTCGGTGAGCGGCGGCACCTGGATGCCCGCGGCGTGGCGCTCGACCGAGCGGTCGGAGATGCGCGCCAGCTGCTGCTCGAGGAGGCCGCGCTCGACGGGCACGGCCGCCACGTCGTAGGCGCCGGAGAAGGCGTAGACGAGGGCGCCGGCCACGCCGAGCAGGACGAGGAGCGCGAGAGCGCGGATGAGTTTCATTTCCCATGACCTCCCGTTAGAGTGATGCCGGGCCGGCGCGATTGACGCGGTCGCCCGCGGCCGACCGCGGCCGATCATGCCACGCCGGCAGGCGGGCGGCCAGCGCGCCGGCCGGCGCGCCAGGCACCTCGTTGACGAAGGCGTGGAGAGGCGAGGAGACAGTCAGGAGGCGGATGCTCGACGACCCGACCGACGAGGGGACCGGCGATCGAAGCGACGATTGGACGGACAGAGCCGACCTCGCCATCGTCCTCTCCGGCGGCGGGGCGCGGGCCGCCTACCAGGTGGGCTTCCTCCACCGCCTGGGGCGCGAGCTTCCCGACCTGCGGTTCCCGATCATCACCGGGGTCTCGGCGGGAGCGGTCAACGCGTCGTACCTCGCCGCCCACCCGGGCGGCCTCGGCAGGGCCGCCGATGGGCTCGCCGCGATCTGGCGCGGCCTCACCGTCGACGACATCTTCCGCGTCGACCTCCCGTCGCTCGCCCGCCACCTGGTGCGCTGGGCGACCCACCTCGCCGGCGGCGGCAGCCCGGTCGCCCCGGAGGTGCGCGGGCTGGTCGACTCGCAACCGCTCCGCGTCACCCTGGAGCGCTCCTCGGCCACGGTCGACGGCGAGATCATCGGCATCGGCAGGAACCTCGAGCGCGGCCGCCTCAAGGCGGCCGCCATCACCGCGCTCAACTACTCCACCGGGCAGACCGTCACCTGGATCCAGGGCCGGGGGTTGACCTGGAACGAGGGGCAGCGGCGCAGCTACCACGCCCGCCTCGGGATCGAGCACGTCATGGCCTCCTCGGCCCTGCCGCTCTTCTTCCCCGCCGTCCGCCTGGGCGAGGCCTGGTACGGCGACGGCGGCATGCGGCACTGGGCGCCCCTCGCCCCGGCCCTGCGCCTCGGCGCGCGGCGCATCCTCGCCCTCTCCCCGCAGTACCAGCCGACGGCGGCCGAGGCCGCGCGGCCGAAGATCGCCGCCTACCCGCCGCCGGCGCAGATCCTCTCCCAGCTCTTGAACGCCGTCTTCCTGGACGTCCTCGATCAGGACGTCGAGCGCCTGGAGCTCACCAACCGCCTCCTCGCGCACCTGCCGCGCGAGGAGCGCGGCGACCTCATGCCGGTCGACATCCTGGTGGTCCGCCCGAGCGAGAACCTGGGCGAGCTCTCCGCCGCCTACGAGCCGCACCTCCCGAAGGCGTTCCGCTACCTCACCCGCAGCCTGGGCACGCGCGAGACGACGAGCCCCGACTTCCTGTCCTACCTGATGTTCCAGCCCGACTACCTCGAGCGGCTGCTGGCGATCGGCGAGAAGGACGCCGAGACCCACCTGCCGGAGATCCTCGAGCTGGTCGCCGGAAAGGCTCTATCCGTGCCATGAATTCATTCCACCGTTCCCGAAGCTCCGTCCCCGCCGGCCGCCGCGGTACCCTCGGCCGCCTCTGTATGGCTGGCCTGGTCTCGATCGCGCTGACGGCGCCCGCCGGCGCGGCGCGCGCCGACGGCCTTTCCGACCTCCGCGCCACCCTGGCGCGCCTGCCCGGCGTGGCGCCGGTCCGCGCCGCGCTCGAGCTCTCCGTCGTCAACCGCACCAAGGGCGAGTCCAACCGGGCCGACGAGGGGCGGACGCGGGTCCAGCTCGCCTCGGGGCCGCAGGGCCTCTCGATCACCTACCCGGAGACTGAGCTCGCCCAGGCCGGCGCCGAGATGCGGGCCCAGCGCGCCGACCCCGAGCGCCGCAGCCCGGGGCGGACGGCTCTCCGCGAGGTCAACGGGCTCGACATCTCCGAGTACCTGAGCTTCGCCGGGCCGCTCCTCGCGAGGCTCGAGCGGGCTACCCTCGTCGAAGAGCACGGGGAGGCCTACCAGGGGCGGCCGGCGAAGGTCCTCGTCCTCAAGCTCGAGCCGGCGCTGCGGAAGGAAGAGCTGGCGCACCTCAAGGAGACGGTCTACACGATGAAGCTCTGGCTGGCCGGCGACGGTCTGCCGGTGGCCGCCGAGACCTCGCTCCACGGCAAGGCGGGGATCCTCTTCCTCAACTTCCGCAACCTCAGCCACGAGACCTGGGAGTTCGCGCGCGCGGCGGATCGCCTCGTGGTGACCAGGCATCACCAGGAGATCGACGCCAGCGGCCTCGGCCAGGAGTTCCACCGCCAGACGACGGCGGTGATCACGCTCGAAAGGTAGAGGCAGGCGGATTATGCGGCTCCGCATAATGCCGGGCCGCATAATGTCCCGCGAAAGCGATCCGCGGCGGTCGGCGGCCTTGCGAGCGCGCCGGGACGATTCCCCGCTGGGCGGGAGCCTCCCCACGTGGAATGAATGGCTCTCCATTGAAATGAGAGGCTCTCGCGCGAAATGAGAGGCTTCCACGCGGGACGGAAGGCTCTCGGGCGGGTTGGGAGGTTTCCGCGCCGATCGTAAGCGTTCCGCGCGGCGTGGAACGCTTCCGCGCGGAGCGAGAGGCTGTCAACTCGAACGAGTTGCTGTCGATCGGAATGAAAGCGTGAAAAACGCGAGGGGAGCGAGTCTCAGGGCTCGAGCGGCTTCCTCAGCCGCTGAGCGGCTGCCTCACCGGCTGAGGAGCTTGCGCAGGCTCTGAGCCGGTGTCTCGGCGGCTGAGCGATGGTCTCAGCGGCTGAGGAGCTCGCTCAGCGTCCGAGCGACTCGCGCAGCCGCCGAGTCGACTTCCTCAGCGTCTGAGCAACTCGCGCCGCCGTCGAGGAGCCCGCGCAGCGGCTGCGCGGGTGCCTTCAGGCGATCGTCACCTCGGGGCAGAGGTAGACGTCCTGGATGGCCTGGAAGAGGGCCACCCCCTCCTTCATCGGGCGCTGGAAGGTCTTGCGGCCGGAGATCAGGCCGGCGCCGCCGGCGCGCTTGTTGATCACCGCGGTGCGCACCGCCTGCGCGAAGTCGCTCTGCCCGCCCTTGGAGTCGCCGCCCGAGTTGATCATGCTCGCCCGCCCCAGGTAGCAGTTGGCGACCTGCCAGCGCACCCAGTCGATCGGGTGGTCGGCGACCAGATCGCCGTAGATCTTGGGGCTCGTCTTCGAGTACTTGAGGGCCGGGAAGCCGCCGTTCTTGTCGGCCTGCTTCTGCTTGATGATGTCGGCCTCGATGGTGACGCCCAGGTGGTTCGCCTGGCCGGTCAAGTCGGCCGCGGTGTGGTAGTCCTTGCCGTCCTTGACGAAGGCCTCGTTGCGCAGGTACGACCAGAGGATGGTCGCCATCCCCAGCTCGTGGGCGTGCTGGAAGGCCTCGGAGATCTCGACGATCTCGCGGGCCGAGTCCTCGCTGCCGAAGTAGATGGTGGCGCCGATCGCCGCCGCCCCCATCTCCCAGGCCTCCTCGACGCTGCCGAAGAGGATCTGCTCGAACTTGTTGGGATAGGTGAGGAGCTCGTTGTGGTTGATCTTGGCGATGAACGGGATCTTGTGGGCGTACTTCCTGGCGACGCTCCCCAGCACCCCCACCGTCGAGGCGACCGCGTTGCAGCCGGCCTCGATGGCGAGCTTCACGATGTTCTCCGGCTCGAGGTAGATCGGGTTGGGCGCGAAGGAGGCGGCGGCCGTGTGCTCGACTCCCTGATCGACGGGGAGGATCGAGAGGTACCCGGTGCCGCCGAGGCGGCCGTGGCCGTAGAGGCGCTGGAGGTTGACCAGCACGGCGGGCTTGCGGTCCGAGCCGCCCCAGGCGCGGTCCACGTGGTCCGGACCGGGGAGCATGAGCATGTCCCGGGTGATCCCCTTCGAGGCGAAGGAGAGGAGGCTCTCCGCCTCCTCGCCCAGGTAGGCCGCGATCGCGTCGATCGCCGACGCGCTCTTCACCGGTTCCGTCGTCGTCGCCATCGCCCGGATCTCCCCCTCTCCCGGCGGCTACGGGCCGCAGAGCTCTCCGCCGAGTCTAGCAACTTTCGGCGGCATGGTAGAAAGGCCGCCGGTGACCACTCCCCGGCGATTCCACCGCGTGCGGGCGGTGCTCGACCGCCGCCAGCCGGACTTGACCGTCCTCCTCGAGGACGTCCAGGTGCCGCGCAACCTGGCGGCGATCCTGCGCAGCTGCGACGCCGCCGGTGTCTTCGCGGCCCACGCCGTGTGGCCGTCGGGGCGCCTCAAGCTCTCGCGGCCGGCCTCCGGCGGCACCCGCAAGTGGGTGCCGGTCGTCCGCCACCGGACGCTCGCCGACGGCATCG
>DATBQN010000171.1:0-7576 GCA_036560825.1 Thermoanaerobaculia bacterium | reverse complement strand
CTATCAGGAGATGGACGGGACCTCGATGGCGACACCGCACGTCGCCGGTCTCGCTGCTCTCCTCTTTCAGGCGAGACCGCGCACCACGGCCGACGACGTGGAAAGGGCGATCTTCCGATCGTGCAGAATCCTTCCCCCCATGTCTCCGGACCGCGCCGGGCGCGGCTTTCCAAACGCTTCTCGCGCCTTCGACACTTGCCCGGCTAGTGCCGTGGAGGTTCGAGGCGTGTCTCGCCGGCGCTCGACCGCCTTGCTGCATGTCTGCGCTCGTACTATCGTGTTCGACGCGTGGATCCACGCCACGTGATAGGAGTTGCAGCGATGAGCGCGCGCTTCGACCCCGAGCTTGCCCATCAGATCGACGAGGCTGCAGCCGACGAATCGATCGGCGCCGTCATCCGCCTCGGCTCTACCTCGGCTAGTAGTCCCGCTCCATCCCCCGAGGAAACAGAGCGGATCGCGCACGAGCTCTTGGCGCGAGCCCAGGAACGGGCGAGGTCGGGGCCTCCCGACTACAAGGTCTTCACCCACCTCGGGTACTTCGTGGTCTCGGCGCCGCCCTCGTTCTTGAGGGCGCTGGTCGCGGAGCCAGAGGTGATCTACGCCTTCCCCAACCGACGCCAGAGCTCGGTCGCGTAGTGACCGGCGACGGGCGATCTTGACCAGGAGATAACCATGTCCGAGCCCGAGATCGCCGCCGCCAGCCGCCCTCCCGCGGCGCTGCGGCCGCCCAACGACGCCTCGGCCGCGGAGGAGGTCTACGAGCGGGCGGATACCGTGTGGACCGGCTCGCGGCGCAAGCCGTCGACGGAGACCGTCGGCCGCCGGGAGCTGCGCGGCGCAGGGGGTCGGGTGGCGATCATCGACGGCTGCCGCACGCCGTTCGCCAAGGCGGGCACCGACCTCCAGGCGATGGACGTGGTCGACCTCGCGAGCGCCGCGGCGGCGGAGCTCGTGGCGCGGACGGGGCTCGATCCGGCGGCCATCCAGATGGCGGTCTTCGGCTGCGTCATCCCCGCCCTCCACGCGCCCAACCTGGGCCGCGAGGTGGTGCTCCGCAACTCGCTCCCCGTCGACATCCCCGGCACCACGGTCAACCTCGCCTGCGCCTCGTCGAACCGCGCCATCACCTTTGGCGCCGAGGCGATCCTCTCGGGCGAGGCGGGGGTGGTGCTCGCCGGCGGCGCCGAGTCGCTGTCGAACGTCCCCATCCAGTTCTCGCGCAAGGCGGCGCGCGTCTTCACCGAGCTCGCCAAGGCCAAGTCCCTGCCGCAGCGGGTGGGCATCCTGGGCAAGCTCCGCCCGGCCGACCTCGCGCCGGTCGCGCCGGCGATCGCCGAGTACACGACCGGCATGACGATGGGCGAGTCGGCCGAGAAGATGGCGAAGGAGAACGACATCTCCCGCCGCGCCCAGGACGAGATCGCGCTGCTCTCGCACCAGCGGGCGGCGGCGGCGACCGCCGACGGCCGCTTCACGGAGCAGATCGCGCCGACCTTCCCGCCGCCGGCCTACGACCGCGCGGTGACCAAGGACAACGGCATCCGGAACGACACCTCGGCGGAGGCGCTCGCCAAGCTCAAGCCGGTCTTCGATCGCAGCTACGGCAGCCTCACCGCCGGCAACTCGAGCCCGCTGACCGACGGCGGCGCCGCCGTCCTCCTGATGAGCGAGGAGCGCGCGCAGGCATTGGGGATCGAGCCGCTCGGCTACATCCGCTCGTGGTCGTTTACGGCGCTCAATCCCGGCGACCAGCTCCTCCAGGGACCGGCCTACGCGGCTCCCGCGGCGCTCGACGCCGCCGGCGCGACGCTCCAGGACATGGACCTGGTCGAGATGCACGAGGCGTTCGCGGCGCAGATCCTCTCCAACCTCAAGGGGTTCAACTCGCCGAAATTTGCCCGCGAGGAGCTCGGCCGCAGCGCGCCGATGGGAGCGATCGACTTCGACCGCTTCAACGTCACCGGCGGCTCGATCGCCATCGGCCACCCGTTCGGGGCGACCGGCGCCCGCATCACCACGCAGCTCCTCTACGAGCTCCGCCGGCGCGGCGGCCACCTCGGCCTGATGACCGTCTGCGCGGCGGGCGGCGTCGGCTTCGCGATGGTGGTCGAGCGCGAATAGGGTGTTGTCCGAAGCACCGCGGGCCGGCCCCCTGGCCGGCACCACCGTCGTCGACCTCTCGCGCCACCTGCCCGGCCCGCTCGCCGCCCGTCTGCTGGCCGACCTCGGCGCGCGGGTGATCAAGATCGAGGAGCCCGCCGCGGGCGACCCGGTGCGGCGCACCCTGCCGCCCAAGCTCGGCGGCGGCGGCGCACTCGCCGCCATGCTCCTCGCCGGCGTCGAGAGCGTCGCGCTCGACTTGAAGCAGCCGGCGGCCCGCGAGGCGCTGGCCCGCCTGCTCGGCCGCGCCGACGTCCTCCTCGAGACCTTCCGTCCCGGCACCCTCGCCCGATTCGGGCTCGCTCCCGCGGATCTCCGCGCTGCCCATCCCCGCCTCGTCGTCTGCTCGCTCAGCGGCTGGGGAGAGAACGGTCCCTACGCGAGCCGCGCCGGCCACGACCTCACCTACCAGGCGGTGGCGGGCATCCTCGCGGCGGTGCCGCCCGGACGGCCGCCGGCCGCGCCGGTCGCCGATCTGACGGGGGCCTGGAGCGCGGTCGCCGGCATCCTCGCCGCCCTGGTGGCGCGGGCGCGGACGGGAGAGGGAGCGACGATCGACGCCGCGCTCCTCGACGCCGGCGCCCACGCGAACCTCCTCGGCTGGGCGGCCCAATGCGCGGGAGCCGGCGCGGTCGGCGAGCCGCTCCCCTTGGCCGGCGCTCTCCCCTGCTACAACCTCTACGAGACGAGGGACGGCGGCTACCTCGCGCTGGCCGCCCTCGAGCCGCGCTTCTTCGAGCGCTTCTTAGCGCTCGCCGGCCGGCCCGACCTGGCGCATCTCCAGTACCGCGACTCGGCGCGCGCGCGGCGGCGGATCGCCGCGCTCGTCGCCCAGCGCACCCGCGCCGAGTGGACCGCGCTCCTGGCGAGCGAGGACCTGCCTGCCGAGGCCGTCCTCTCCGCCGCCGAGGCGCTCGCCCATCCCCAGATGGCCGCGCGAGACCTCGTCCGCCGCGGCCCCGACCGGCTGCCGCGCCTCGCCTTCCCGGCCCGCTTCGACGGCGAGCGTCCGCGCTCCGCGGCAAGGGTGCCGGAGGTGGGCGAAGACAGCGAGAGCGTGCTGAGAGAGCTGGGGATCGCGCGGGGAGCCGCGGGGCTGGGCGTCGTCGGTCGTGCCTCGCGCTGGCGCCGGCTCCTCGGGCGCCTGCAGAAGCGGCCGGACGCTCGATGAGGAAGGCATCAACATGCATCTGGATGCAGGTATAATGGCTCCGGAGAAGCATTCAAATGAACTTTGGAGCCATACTCGAGGATCAGAATCCTTGGTGGCGTGACGCAGCCCATCGCAGCGCCCGGCGCTTTCCGGCGCGACGCGATCTCCAGTCGGTGGTGCTCGCGCAGCTCCTGCGGCGCGACGACCGGCGGGCCGTCGTTTTGCTCGGTCCGCGGCAGGTCGGCAAGACCGTCCTCCTGCGCCAGACCGCGGACGACCTCCTCGACGCGGGCCTGGCGCCGGGCAACCTGACCTACTTCGATTTCTCGGACGAGCGGTTGACAGGGGTCCCTTCCCTTCGCGAGGTGGCCGAATCCCAGCCCGTCGGCTGCGATCCGGATCAGCCCCGCGTCCTCCTCTTCGACGAAGTCCGGTCGAGCGGCGAGTGGGACCGCTGGCTCAAGCAGGCGGTCGATGCCGGAGGCCAGCGGATCGCGGTGAGCGACTCCGCCGCCAGCCTCCTCCGGGACGGTGCGCGGGAATCGGGGCAGGGACGGTGGGATGAGCACCGCCTGGAGGGGCTCTCGTTTCGCGAGTTCCTCCGCCTGCAGGCCGGTCCCGAGGAGCCGGTGGAAGGGGTTCTCCGGCGCGGCCCGAACCAGCTCGAGCGGTATCTGGCGCTCGGCGGCTTCCCCGAGCATGCCCGGAGCGATGACTTTCCGGAGGTTCGCCGGCGGCTGCGCGGCGACATTGCGGACCGCGCGATCCTCCGCGACCTCTCGGTGTTCGGCGTCGAGGTCCAGCGGGTCAAGGATCTGTTCGTCTACCTCGTCCAGGACTCCGGCGCCGAGCTCACGCTCAAGGCACGCGCGGACGACCTCAAGGCGGACACCCGCAGTGTCGGCGACTGGGTTCGTCTGCTGTCCGAGACTCTGCTGATCGCCCGCCTCGATCGGGCCACCCGGCGCGCCACGGCGGGTCTGCGGTCGAGCTACAAGCTCTACGCCGCCGACCATGGCCTCGTCGCCGCCTTCGCCGCCGCTCCCCCCGGAGACGATGCGGTGCGCGCGCGGGTCTTCGAGGCGGTCGTCTTCCGGCATCTGCGGGAGGTAGCTCTGAAGGTCGAGGCGTCTCTGACCTATTTCCGCGCGGAGAAGGGAGACGAAGAGATCGACTTCGTGCTCCGCGGACGCGACGCGGTGATCGGCGTCGAGGTGACGTCCAGCTCTCGCCTGCGGCCGGAGAAGGTCGAGAGAGTCCGGCGGGCGGGCCGCACGCTGGGTGCCGATCGTCTCCTCCTCGTGCATGGCGGCTCCGTGGAAACAGCGCAGCCCGACGTTCATCCGGTGCCGCTGCAGCGTTTCCTCCTCGATCCAATGGGCGCGTTGGGAGGTGCTCCGCGATGAGCCGCGAGATTCCGCTGGGCAAGAAGGAAGGTCCCCGGCTGGAGTTCAAAGGAGCCGCGGCATTGAAGACACCCGAGGCGATCGCCCGCGGCGTCGTCGCGATGCTCAATGCCGATGGAGGCGAGATATGGGTCGGTCTTCGGGAGGAGAACGAGCGGGCGGTAGCCATCGAGCCGATTCCAGATCCGGATCAGGCAAGGCGTCGTCTCGAGGACCATCTGGTAGACACGATCGAGCCGGCGCCGTCGAATGAGGTCGAGATCGAGCCCAGAGCCGACGAGGAGGGCGTCGTCTTCCGTATCGGCGTCCGGCTGCGGCCGGATCGCAAGCCCTATGCATTGCTCAACCGCGACGGCAGGCAATTTCTGATCCGGGTGGGCGCGCGCATTCGGCGGATGGACCGCCAAGAGCTACAGATGGCGTTCTCGGCAGATGGGGTGAGGTCGCAGGTCCGTGAGGATGCGATGGACAGGCTGGTCAAGAAAAGGGACGGGGTACGGCGGACCAGTGGCAACCGCTTCTGGCTCGGTCTCGAGCCGACGGAAGGGCTCGACCTCGATCTTCAGAGTCCGAAGTACGAAGCGTACCTCCAGGACCCTCCGGCGACGGGGAACCGTCGAAATGGATGGAACTTCATCGTGCCATATGGCCCCGGGCCGCGTCTGCGGAAGGATCGCCTGGTCATGTCCGATGAGGTTTACGCCATTCCAGAGGGCCGGACGATCACGATCGAGCGGCACGGCGGTCTGACCTTCGAGGCTCCGCTCGATGTGCTCGGGAAGGGGGAAGAGGAACGCGAGATATGGCCCTTAGCTCTTCTCGAGTATCCGATCTCGGCCTTTCGTATAGCCCGCGCGATCTATGCGGACGAGCTGCCCTCGGGCGCGAGCGTCGCCGCGAGCCTGTCGCTCCTCGGAATCCGCGGCTGGAAGTTGAGGCCTGTACCGGACAGGTGGCTGCGTGGTCTCCACCCCTTCGAGGAATCTGAGGATCTTCTCTGGGATCTGGTTTTCTCAGCTGAGGAGATCGAGAGCGAGCCCGACCGCTGCGGGGCCCGGCTCGTCGAGCGGGTCTACGAGGCGTTCGAGTTTCGCCGCGAGCAGATGCCAGCGGAGTTTGACTGGAAAGCCGGCCGTCTGGTCCTTCCCGAATAGACTGCTTTTTAGTCCGAGGCTGGTGCGACCGCCCCCGGCTCCCGCCCGATCACCACCAGCGTCAGGTCGTCGCGCAGCGGCTCGCCGCCGACGTGGGCGTCGAAGGCGGCGAGGACGCGGTCGTGGATCGTCTGCGGCGAGCCGCCGGGGCGCACCAGGGCGGAGAGGCGCTCGAAGCCGAAGGCGCGCTCGCCTTGCGGGTCGGTGGCCTCGACGAGGCCGTCGGTGAAGAGCACCAGGATGTCGCCGGGGGCGAGCGTCGCCTCGCCGGTCGCGGGCGCCAGCGGCTGGCGGAGCCCGAGCGGCAGACCGCCTTTTCCCAGCTCCTCGATCGTCCCGTCGCGGCGCAGCAGGAGCGGGAAGGGATGGCCGGCGCCGATGTACTCGAGGCGGCCGGTGGCCGGGTCGAGGAGGGCGTAGAAGAGCGAGAGGAAGGTGCGCCGCGTTCCCGTGCGGCAGAGCGTGCGGTTGAGGAGGGCGGCGACCGCGGCCGGCGCCGGGTCGAGGTCGAGGGCGGTCTTGAGGACCGCGTTGGCGATCGCCATCACCAGTCCGGCCGCCATGCCGTGGCCCGAGGCGTCGCCCACGGCGAGCGCCAGACGCCCGTCGGGGAGGGGGGTGAAGTCGTAGTAGTCGCCGCCCACCTCGACGGCGGTGCGGTAGGAGTGGGCGAAGCGCCAGCCGGCGAGCTGGGGGGCGGCCTGCGGCAGGAGGTCGGCCTGGAGCTCGCGCGCCACCTCGAGCTCGTCGCGCACGCGGACGCGGTCGACGAGCTCGAGGGCGAGGAGGAAGGCCATGATCGCCATCGCTCCCAGGAACCAGAGCGGCGAGAACTCGAGGCTCACGGTGCGGCCGTGAGCGGTGAACTGGAGCGGATCCTGGAGGAGGCCGACGACGAAGAGGAGGATGGCGAGGGCGAAGAGCAGCCGGCGGGATGGCGAGAGCTTGTACGAGATGCCCAGGAAGGCGAGCCGGGTGCGAAAGAACATGCGGGAGACGCGCCCGCGCGGCTCCGGCTCGCGGGCGTGCTCGCGGGTGAGGACCGCGTAGGCCTGGGCGGCGTCGCGGTCGAAGAGGCGCTGCAGATCGCGCGTGTTGAAGCCGGCGGTGTACTCGCGGAGGAACCCGCCGACCCGCTCGACGCGCGAGCCGCGCGAGCGCGGCTTCTTCCGCCGCTCCCTGCGGGACATCCGCCAGCCCCCCCTCGCCTAGCGGCCGCTCTTGGGCGGCGGCTGCGCCTGCTGGCGGCGCGCCGTCCAGGGCGGCACGACGCCGTTCATCCGCGCGTAGGCGATCTCCTGGCCGAGGTGCTCGTGGACGTGGCCGGGGATCTCGAGGAGGATGGAGCGCAGCGTCCTCTTCGACCCCGCCTTGAAGGGCTGGTCCATCGCCGCGTCGGGGATCTTCTCGATCGCCTCGCGCGTCGCCTGGAAGGAGCGCGCCAGCGCGGCCACCACCTGCGCCTTGTCGGAGGTCGAGGTCTCGAACTTCGCGGGGTCGGCGGGCGCGCCGGCCGCCGGATGGGCGGTGAAGCCGAGGATCTCGTAGTTGCTGGCGGCGATGTGGAGATAGGCCTCGGCGATCGAGCGCACGCCCTCGGCGGGACGCCAGGTGTACTTCTCGGCCGGCACCGCCTGGGCGAGCTCGATGACCTGCTCGCTCACCCCTTTCATCTCGTTCAGCAGATCGCTCTTGAAGCT
>DATBQN010000170.1:0-3580 GCA_036560825.1 Thermoanaerobaculia bacterium | reverse complement strand
CCTCTGCGCCGTCCTCGAGACCGGCGAGACGGGCGACGGCCAGCCCTTCGTCGTCAGCCCCTTCTGCGAGGGCGAGACGCTCGCCGACCGCCTCGGCCGCGGCCCGCTCCCCGCCGGCGAGGCGATCGAGCTCGCGGGGCGTATCGCCGCCGCCGTCGCCCGCGCCCACGCCCACGGCATCGTCCACGGGGATCTGAAGCCGAGCAACGTGATCATCGCCGCCGACGGCGAGGTGCGCCTGATCGACTTCGGCCTCGGCCGCCCCGCGCACGGCGCGGCGCTCGCCTACCGCTCGCCGGAGCAGCTCCGCGGCGAGGTCGACGCCGACCCGCCGGGCGACGTCTGGGCGCTGGGCGTGATGCTCTACGAGATGATCGCTGGCCGGCCGCCGTTCGCCGGCGGCGACGCCGCCCAGCTCCTCGCCGCGATGGCTCAGAGCCCCGCCGGCCCGCCGGCGGACACCCCGCCCGGGCTCGCCCCCATCCTCGGCGCGGCGCTCGCCCGCGAGTCCGCGCGGCGCTACTCCGACGCCGCCGAGCTGCGCGACGACCTCGCCGCCGTCGAGGGCACCCGCTTCCTGGCGCCGGGCCTGGGGACCACCCTCTTCGAGATGCGGCTCTCCGGCCTCGAGGTGACCGAGCGGGGAGCCGCGGGCGAGCACGGCGGGCCGAGCGAGGTGCGCGCCGGGGCGGGGGAGGCGAGGGTCGGGGCGCAGATGATCGGCCGCACGGTCGCCCACTACCGCATCCTCGATCACCTGGGCACCGGCGGCATGGGGATCGTCTACCAGGCCGCCGACACCAAGCTCGAGCGCACCGTGGCGCTCAAGTTCCTGCCCTTCGCTTTGACCCGCGACCAGCGCGCCAAGGAGCGCTTCCTGCAGGAGGCGCGCGCCGCCTCCGGGCTCGACCACCCCAACGTCTGCACCATCCACGAGGTCGGCGAGACCCCGGAGGGGCAGCTCTACCTCGCCATGGCCTACTACGACGGCGAGACTCTGGCGCGCCGCATCGAGGGCGGGCCGCTCCCGGTGCCCGAGGCGATCGACATCGCCCGCCAGATCGCCCAGGGGCTGGTCAAGGCGCATCGGCTGGGCATCGTCCACCGCGACATCAAGCCGGCGAACCTCATGCTGACCGGCGACGGCCTGGTCAAGATCCTCGACTTCGGCATCGCCAAGCTCGCCGGCGCCGCCGGCGGGACGCGGGTGGGTTTCGCCATCGGCACCCCGGCCTACATGTCGCCCCAGCAGTCGCGCGGCGAGAACGTCGACCAGCGGACCGACGTGTGGTCCCTGGGCGTCGTCCTCTACGAGATGCTCACCGGCGAGCGCCCGTTCCGCGGCCCCGACCGCGACGCCGTGGTGGCCGCCGTCCAGCGCGCCGAGCCCGCCCGCCTCTCGACCCTTCGTCCCGAGGTGCCGCCCGAGCTCGAGCGCATCGTCGGCCGCATGCTCGCCAAGTCGCCGGACGAGCGCTACCCGAACGTCGGCGAGGCGCTCGCGGATCTCAACGCGCTGGTCGCGCCGAAGCCCGCGGCGGGGCGGGCGAGCTCCCTCTGGACCTGGCTCGCGGCGGCCGTCGCGTTGGTGCTCCTCGGCGTGGGCGGCTATCTGGCCATGCGCGGCCCCGAGAGGCCGGTGCCGATCCAAGGGAGCTACAGTCACCTCACCGACCTCGAGGGCAGGGAGAGCTACCCCAGCCTCGCTCCCGACGGCAGCTCGGTGCTCTTCACCAAGGACTCGCCGACGGGCAAGAGCGACATCTACATGCAGCGTATGGGCGGCGGCGGCGTCAGCAATCTCACCGCGAGCATCCCCGCAAGCTGCAGCGAGCCCGCCTTCTCCCCGGACAGCCAGTGGGTCGCCTTCCGGTCCGAGCAGGGCAGGGGCGGCATCTTCCTCATGAACGCTTCGGGCGGCGGCCTGCGCCAGCTCTCCCCGGTCGGCTACGACCCGGCCTGGTCGCCGGACGGCCGCGAGATCGTCTGCAGCACGGAGGCGGGCGACATCCCGTCGGCGCGCCTGGGGAGGAGCAAGCTCCTCCGCATCGCGGTCGCCACCGGCGAGCGGCGTCCGGTCCCCACCGGCGATGCCGTGCAGCCGAATTGGTCGCCCAATGCGGAGCGCATCGCCTACTGGGGAGTGCCCTCGGGCGGCAGCACGCAACGGGGATTATGGACGGTTCCCGCAGACGGAGGCGAGCCGGTGCAGGTCCTCGCCGACGCCCATTACAACTGGGACCCCGTGTGGTCGCCGCGTGGCGACTTTCTCTACTTCGCGAGCGACCGCGCCGGCAGCATGAACCTCTATCGCGTGCCGATCGACGAGTCGTCCGGCCGCGTCAAGGGAGCCCCACAGCCGATCAGCACGCCCTCTCCGTGGAGCGGCTTCCTCAGTCTCTCGCGCGACGGCCGCTCCATCGCCTTCGCCGCCAAGGAGGAGAAGGCGAACGTCGAGCGCGTGGCCTTCGATCCGCTCGCCGGGCGCATCGTGCCGCCGGTCGTCGCGGTGACCAGCGGATCGCGTGCGGTGCGCTCGGTCGACGTCTCGCCCGACGGCGCCTGGCTCGTCTTCGACACCTCGGGGTCGCACGAGAAGGTTTGCGTCGTGCGCGCGGACGGCAGCGACCGCGACATCCGCCCGATCGTCGACGACGCGTTCAAGAACCGCGTGCCGCGATGGTCGCCCGACGGCCGGAAGGTCCTCTTCTACTCCGACCGTGGCGCCACTCCCGCGAAGACCGGCGCGGGCTACGATGCCTGGACGATCCACCCGGATGGCAAGGGGCTCGAAGCGCTCACCCAGCTCGGCTCGGTCACTTACCCGCTGTGGTCGCGGAACGGTTCGCGGCTCGTCTTCAGCCCGAGCTTCAACAGCCAGGGCGGCCAGGCCACGGGCAACGCCGCGATGGTCGACCTCGCTCGCCCCCTGGCCCAGCGCCGCCCGCTGCCGCTTCCCCGCAATCCCCAAGGCGACTTCGCGGCGACCTCCTGGTCGGCCGACGACAGCCTTCTGCTGGGCGGGCTGTCGCTGCCCGACGGCACCGCGGTACCCGGCATCTTCATGTTCTCCTTCGCGTCGCGGACCTACTCACCGCTGACCGAAGGCGGCACGTACGCGACCTGGCTCCGCGCCACCCCCCGCTTCCTCTATCTTGATGACGGGAAGCTCTACCTCTTCGACCTCGCCAGCCGCCAATCGAGCCTCCTCCTCCCGCCGAGCCCCAATTCCACCTTCACCCAGATCGGTGTGGCGCGCGACGACCGCACGGTCTATCTCGTCCGCTCGGAGGAGGAGGGCGACATCCTGCTGATGGACATCAAAGCGCCTTGACGTAAGTGGCTATTTCTCTATGAGCTGAGCATTTTCCGCCGCTCGCACTTCTGCTACACTTTTCTGCAACAGAGTTCAGTCAATCTGCCGCGATCAGCCTGCCGGTCTCTCCGCAGGTAGCAGGACGAGCGTCGCCCTGCCGGACCGGCTGGTCCACGGCGCTCGGGGATCACCCCAGGAAGGTGGAACTATGGCGTTCAAGCTCAAAGATCTGATGGTCGACGTCCTGCCGGGCGCCGGGGCGGC
>DATBQN010000169.1:0-11680 GCA_036560825.1 Thermoanaerobaculia bacterium | reverse complement strand
TGTCGCTCGCCGTCCACCGCATCCCCGAGGACGTCGACCGCGAGGTGGCGCGCCTGAAGCTGGTGTCGATGGGCGTCGAGACCGGCAAGCTCACCGCCGAGAAGGAGCGCTACCTCGACACCTGGGAAGAGGGGACGTAGGGACCGATCACCCCCCGTGCACCGCATCCACCTGCTGTCCGACCACCTGGTGAGCCAGATCGCCGCCGGCGAGGTGGTGGAGCGTCCGGCGTCGGTGGTCAAGGAGCTGGTCGAGAACGCCCTCGACGCCGGCGCCGCCGCGGTGCGCATCGAGCTCGAGGGGGGCGGCAGGTCGCGCATCGCGGTCGCCGACGACGGCTGCGGCATGGGGCGGGACGACGCCCTCCTCGCCTTCGACCGCCACGCGACGAGCAAGATCGGCAGCTTCGAGGACCTCGAGCAGGTGGGCACCCTGGGCTTCCGCGGCGAGGCGCTGGCGGCGATCTCCGCCGTGGCGCGGGTCGAGCTGACCACCGCCGAGCGGCCGGGCGACGGCAGCCGCGTGTTGATCGAGGGGAGCCGCGTGCGCGCCGCCGAGCCGCTCGCCCGCCCGCGCGGGACGACCATCGAGGTGCGCTCTCTCTTCTTCAACGTGCCGGCGCGGCGCAAGTTCCTGAAGACCCGCGACACCGAGCTGCGGCGCGCCCTCGAGGTCGTGCAGGGCTACGCCCTGGCGCGGCCGGACGTGCGCTTCACCGCCGTCCACGAGGGACGGACGCTGCTCGACGCCCTGCCGGCGGCCCACCCGGAGGGGGATCTCGCCGGGGCGCGCGAGCGGATCGGGCAGATCTTCGGCCACGACTTCGCCGCGCGGCTGACCGAGATCCCGGCCGACTCCGCCGCGCCGGCCCTCCTCTCGATCACCGGCTTCGTGGGCGGTCCCGAGACGGCGAGGAGCCACCGCCAGCTCACCTTCGTCAACCGCCGGCTGCTGCGCGACCGGGCGATCCTCGCGACCTTCTATCGCGCCGTGCGCGAGGGCTGGAAGAGCGAGGACTTCCCGGCCCTCGTCCTCTTCCTCGACCTGCCGCCCGAGGAGGTCGACGTCAACGTCCATCCGCAGAAGGCCGAGGTGCGCTTCCGCGATCCCGGCCTCCTCGGCCATCTGTCGCGGGCGCTCGCCCGCGGCCTCGAGCGGGCCCGCGGCGAGGAGCCGGCGCCGCTGCGGGCGCCGGCGGGCGCCGCCCCGCCCGAGGCGTTCGTCCCCTTCGCCTGGCAGGGCCTGGGCGAGCCGACGCCGGCGGCCTGGGGGCGACCGCGCTCGAGGGGGGAAAGCCAGCCCGCCGAGGTGCGCGAGGCCGAGCCGCGCTACGAGGGGGGCGCCGGCGGCGCGATCCCATTCGAGGGCGGGCTTGCCGAGAGATACCAGGGCAGGCTGCCGGCGGCGGCCTACGCCCCGATCGTGCGCGCGCCGGTGCCGCTGTCAGGCCGCCGCGGGGAGGTGCGGCCGTTCCGCCTGCTCGGCCAGTACAAGGGGACGCTCCTCCTGCTCGAGGGGCCGGACGGCCTGTATCTCATCGACCAGCACGTGGCCCACGAGCGCATCCTCTACGAGCGCCTGCGGCGGGCGCTTCAGGCCGAGCGGACGGCGGTGCAGACCCTCCTGACGCCGCCCCTCCTCGAGCTCGCCCCGGCCGAGCGCCTGCGCCTGAGCGAGCTGGCGCCGGCGCTCGAGGCCTGCGGCTTCCGTCTCGAGCCGCTCTCCGGCGGCGCCTTGGCACTCACCGCGGTCCCCGCCGTCCTGCCGCTCCCCGAGGCCGAGGCGCTCCTCGCCGCGCTCGCCGGCGACCGCGACGGAGGGGACGGCGCGGCGGCCGACATGCATCGCCGCGTCCTCGACGCCCTCGCCGCGAGCCTCGCCTGCAAGGCGGCGGTCAAGATGCACCATCCCCTGTCGCCGCTCGAGATGGAAGCCTTGGTCGCCGAGCTCTTCGCCGCCGACCAGCCCTACGCCTGTCCCCACGGCCGCCCCATCGTCCTCCAGATGACCGACTCGGACCTCGAGCGGCGGTTCGGGCGGCGATGAACGTCGTCTTCGCCTGCACGCAACGAAGTCACTCGCCGAGCGGCACGTCCGACGGAAAGCTGCGGTGCCCCTCGAAAACGGTCAATACGTCGATCCTCTCGGCGCGAACCCTGTAGACGATCCGATAGCTGCCGACGAATACCTCGCGCAGGTCGGGACGCTCACGCTCGGGGACCATCCGTCCCGCGGCCGGGTTCAGGGCGGCTCTACGAGCTCTGTCGCGCAGCCGTGCGGTCCAACGGTGCGCCGCTGCCGGGTTGTCGCGGGCGATGTAAGTACCGATTTCGCTAAGGTCGCGTTGTGCCTGTGAAGTCCAGCGAACGCGGCTCACGGCTCAGGTCGGACGAACATCTCGTTGAGCTTCAGATCCAGCTCGTCGTCGTCGATCCCGAGGCCGGCTTCGGACTCCGCCCAGCCCTGGTCTATGGCGGCGAGGAATCTCTGCTGCTCGCTGAGTCGATCGAACTCCTGAGGCGTGATCAGCACGGCCGCCGGTCTTCCATTCTGAGTGATGACGATGGCGCGGTTCGATTCCTGCAGATTCCGGATGACGCTCGAGGCCTGAGCCTTGAATTCGCCGATCGGCAGAATGTCTTCGGCGAGACGCATCGATTTCATCGGGGGCCTCCCTGGATCTGAATTCAGACCCGAATTCAACTCCAGATTCTAGCAAGATTTCCCCTTCTTCGTCGCCCGCTCCTGCTACCATCCCCATTATGGTCCTCGGCCGCCGCTCGACGACAGCCCTGGAGAAGCGGCTTGGCCATCGGTTCAGGAAGGTCGGGCTGCTCGAGCTGGCGCTCAGCCATCGCTCGTTCACCAACGAGCAGGGGGCCTCCGAGAACTACGAGCGCCTGGAGTTCCTGGGCGACGCGGTGCTCGGTCTGGTCGCCTCGGAGTGGCTGTACCGGGCCCATCCCCATCTCCCCGAGGGGGAGCTCTCGAAGCTCAAGGCCCACGCGGTGAGCAAGAGCGCCCTCGCTCCCTATGCCGAGCAGATCGAGCTCGGCGCGGCGCTGCGGCTGGGGGTGGGGGAGGAGCGCTCCGGCGGGCGCACCAAGCTCTCGCTGCTCGCCGATTCGCTCGAGGCGCTCTTCGGCGCCGTCTTCCTCGACGCCGGGCTCGAGGCGGCCCGCGAAGTGGTGCTACCGATGCTCACGGCGGCGCTCTCCGACGCCCCCGGCGAGCGCTCGCGGGCGATCGGGACGGACTCGAAGACCCGCCTCCAGGAGCTGGCGCAGGCGCGCGGCTGGTCTCTCCCGGAGTATCGGCTGATCGCCGAGGCCGGCCCCGATCACAACAAGACCTTCACCGTCGAATGCTGGCTCGCCGGCGCCGCGGCCGGCCGCGGCGAGGGCCCGAGCAAGAAGATCGCCGAGCAGCGGGCGGCGGCCGACGCGCTGGCCGGGTTGGACGGCGGCGCGGCGGACCGCTACAATCCCGCCCCACCGTGAGCGACCCCGAGACCCTCGCCCCCGCGACCGCCGCGCGCGTCTCCTCGCGCCGCGAGCTGCCGGGCCACGTCGGCGCCGAGGTCGAGCTCGAGGGCTGGCTAGACAACAAGCGCTCGAGCGGCAAGCTCGCCTTCCTCCAGGTCCGCCTGGGCGGCGGCGTGGTGCAGGTCGTCGCCAGCCGCGCCGACCTCCCGGCGGGCGACTGGGCGGAGGTCGAGCGGGTCACCCAGGAGTCGACGGTCGCCCTCACCGGCAGGGTGAGAGAGGACAGGCGGGCGCCGGGCGGCGTCGAGGTGCAGGCGACGTCCTTCAGGGTCCTCGCGCTCACCCAGGACTACCCGATCACCCCCAAGGAGCACGGCACGGCGTTCCTCATGGAGCACCGCCACCTGTGGCTCCGCTCGAGCCGCCAGCGCGCCGCGCTCCGGGTGCGGAGCGAGGTCGAGCAGGCGATCCGCGACTTCTTCTACCAGCGCGACTTCACCCTCATCGACTCGCCGATCTTGACCCCCGCCGCCTGCGAGGGGACCTCGACCCTCTTCGAGACCGACTACTTCGGCGACAAGGCCTACCTCTCGCAGTCCGGCCAGCTCTATCTCGAGCCGGCGGCGGCCGCGCTCGGCAAGGTCTACTGCTTCGGCCCCACCTTCCGCGCCGAGAAGTCGAAGACCCGCCGCCATCTGATGGAGTTCTGGATGGTCGAGCCCGAGGTCGCCTTCCTCGAGTTCGAGGGCCTCTGCGAGCTCGCCCAGGAGTTCGTCGTCTACCTGGTCGGCCGCGTGCTCGACCGCGGCCGCGAGGAGCTCAAGGCCCTCGAGCGCGACACCGCGAAGCTCGAGGCCGTCGTGCCGCCCTTCCCGCGCATCAAATACAGCGAGGCGATCGAGATCCTGCAGGCGGCCGGCAACCCCATCCAGTGGGGCGACGACTTCGGGGCCGACGAGGAGACCCTCCTCGCCAGCCGCTACGACCGCCCGCTGATGGTCACCCGCTTCCCCGCCGCCTTCAAGGCGTTCTACATGCAGCCGGACCCGGAGGACCCGCGGACGGTTCTCGGCCTCGACCTGCTGGCGCCCGAGGGCTACGGCGAGATCATCGGCGGCAGCCAGAGGATCCACGACCACGACCTGCTGCTCGAGCGCATCCGCCAGCACGACCTGCCGGTCGAGGCCTTCCAGTGGTACCTCGACGTGCGCAAGTACGGCGCCTTCCCCCACAGCGGCTTCGGCATGGGGATCGAGCGCTTCGTCGCCTGGATGTGCGGCGTCACCCACCTGCGGGAGACCATCCCCTACCCGCGGATGCTCTACAAGATCTATCCGTAGGGCGTATCATCGACGCCGGGAGGGCGCGTCGATGCTCCTGCCCGCCGTGACAGCGTTCAAAGCCGTCTTCTGCATCGCCGTCTTCCTCGAGCCCATCGTCGAGCTCGGTCGGGCCGTCCTGGAGGGGAAGAAACCCGCCGCGCGATGAGCTCGGCCGCACTGCGGCAAACCTCCCTCGTCCCCCCTGTGCTACACTCACGTCGCACTGCGGCATAAACCCGAGAGGACGCCGCAGGGGGACCGCTGCCATTCCAAGGGGAGAATGAACCGATGGCGACCAAGGACCTGCACCACGTGACCGAGGCCGAGTCGATGAAGGTGGCGGAGGCCTCGCGCGAAAAGGAGTGGAAGCGGCCGAGCTTCATGCGCGAGCTCTTCCTCGGCAGCTTCCGTCTGGATCTCATTCATCCCTACCCGGTCCAGGGCGAGGAGCGGCCGGAGTTCGCCGCCTTCTATCGCGCCTTCCGGGAGTTCTACGGCGAGCAGGTCGATTCGGTCGAGATCGACGCCACCGGCGAATACCCCGAGCACGTCGTCGACGGGCTGCGCAAGCTCGGCGCCTTCGGCATGAAGATCCCCAAGAAGTACGGCGGCCTGGGCTTCACCAACGTCGAGTACCAGAAGGTGATGCAGTTCCTCGGCAGCGTCGACGGCAACCTCTCGGCCCTGCTCTCCGCCCACCAGTCGATCGGCGTGCCGCAGCCCCTGAAGCTCTTCGGCTCCGACCACCTCAAGGAGAAGTACCTGCCGCGCTGCGCCGCCGGCGAGATCTCCGCCTTCGCGCTCACCGAGCCGCAGGTGGGCTCCGACCCGGCGCGGCTGCAGACCTCGGCCGAGAAGACCCGCGAGGGCGACGCCTACATCTTGAACGGCGAGAAACTCTGGTGCACCAACGGCACGCTCGCCAAGCTCCTCGTGGTGATGGCGCACGACCCGCGCACCAAGGCGATCAGCGCCTTCGTCGTCGAGACCTCGTGGCCCGGCGTCGTCGTCGAGCACCGCTGCCACTTCATGGGCCTGCGCGCGCTCGCCAACGCCGTCATCACCTTCAAGAACGTGCGCGTCCCGGCGGAGAACCTCATCGGCGCCGAGGGCAGGGGCCTGAAGATCGCCCTGACGACGCTCAACGACGGCCGCCTCTCCATCCCCAACGGCTCGGTCGGCACCGCCAAGGCCTGCCTCGACATCTGCCGCCACTGGGCGGCCGAGCGCGTGCAGTGGGGCAAGCCGATCGGCAAGCACGAGGCGATCGCCCACAAGCTCGCCGACATGGCGGCGCGCACCTACGCCATGGAGTCGATCGCCGACCTGGCGACCGAGATGTCGGACCGCGGCGGCTACGACATCCGCCTCGAGGCCGCGGCCTGCAAGGAGTGGAACACCGACCGCACCTGGGAGATCGTCGACGACACCATGCAGATCCGCGGCGGCCGCGGCTACGAGACCGAGCGCTCGCTGGCGGCGCGCGGCGAGGCGCCCATCGGCGTCGAGCGGATGATGCGCGACTACCGCATCAACAAGATCTTCGAGGGCTCCTCCGAGATCATGCACCTCTTCATGGCGCGCGAGGCGGTCGACAAGCACCTGCAGGTCGCCGGCGCCCTCATCGACCCCGAGAAGCCGGCCGCCGACAAGCTCGCCGAGCTCCCCAGGATCGCCGCTTTCTACGGCACCTGGTACCCGAGCCGCTGGCTGGGCTGGGGGCGCTGGCCGCGCTACGAGGAGTTCGGCGGTCTGGCGCCGCACCTGCGCTTCGTCGAGCGCAGCTCGCGCCGCCTGGGGCGGCAGATCTTCCACGGCATGGTCGTGCACCAGGGCAAGCTGCAGAACAAGCAGGGCTTCCTCTTCCGCCTCGTCGACATCGCCAACGAGCTCTTCGCCATGGCGGCGTCGGTCTCGCGGGCGCAGGGGATGGCCGAGCGCGGCGACGCCGACGCCCCCGGCGCGAGTGAGCTCGCCGACCTCTTCTGCCGCGACGCCCGGCGCAAGGTCGACCACCTCTTCCACCAGCTGTGGGCCAACGACGACGTGCGCAAGTACCGGGTCGGCCAGCGGGTGCTCGCCGGCGACCACGAGTGGCTCGAAAGCGGCATCCAGAAGGTCCACGCGGCGCGGGCGCCGCGCTCCGTCTTCGGCGAGCCCGAGATCCAGCCGGTGCCGAGGGTGCGGCCCCTGGCCAGCAAGTAGCCGGCCGGCGGAGTCGAAGGCCGGCAGACGTGCGCGCGATTCACCCTTACGAGCCCGGCTCGCCCGATCCCCGGCTGAGCGATCTCCCCGAGCCCGCGCCGGGCCCGGGCGAGGTCCTCGTCGCCGTCAGGGCGGCGGGCCTCAACCACGCCGATCTCCACCAGCTCCGCGGCGCCTATCCACCGCCGCCCGGCGAGAGCCTCATCCCCGGCCTCGAGTGCGCCGGCACCGTCCTGGCGCTGGGGGAGGGCGTCGAGGGCGCCGAAAGGGACGCGCTCTTTGCGCCCGGAGCGCGCGTCATGGCGCTCGTCGCCGGCGGCGCCCACGCCGAGCGCGCCGCGATCCCCGTCGACCAGCTCATGCCGATCCCGCAGAGCCTCTCGTTCGTCGAGGCCGCCGCCGTCCCCGAGGCCGGCCTCACCGCCTGGACCAACCTCGTCGTCGAGGGCGGCCTCGAGGCCGGCGAGTCGGTCCTGGTGACCGGCGCCACCGGCGGCATGGGGACGATGTTCGTGCAGCTCGCCAAGGAGCTCGGGGCGCGGGTGATCGCGGCGGCGCGCAGCCGCGAGCGGCTCGAAGGCCTGCGCGCGCTGGGGGCGGACGAGGTCGCTCTCCTCGACGACGAGCTCCCGGCGCGGGTGCGGGCGGCGACCGGCGGGAGGGGCGCCGATCTGGTGATCGAGCTCGCCGGCGGCGCGGGGATCAACCGCCGGCTCGCCGCGCTCGCGGTGCGCGGCCGCCTGGTGCTCGTCGGCCTTCTCGCCGGCCGCCGCGCCGAGATCGACCTCGACGTCGTCCTCGCGCGCCGCCTGCGCGTCCAGGGCTCGGTGCTCCGCGCCCGCTCGCGCGCCGAGAAGTCGGCGCTCGTCGCCGCCTTCGCCGCCTTCGCCCTCCCCCGCTTCGCCTCCGGCCGCCTGCGGCCGGTGGTCGACCGCGCGCTGCCGTTCGAGCGCGCGCCGGAGGCCTATGCGGCCCTCGCGCGCGGCGGCGTCGGCGGCAAGATCGTCCTCGAGCTTTGAGGTGAGCGGAGCCGGCGGCGACCCCGGGGCGATGCGGCGCGCCACGCTGCCGAACGGCATGAACGTCGCCTATCAGACGAAGGCCGAGCTCGACCAGTTCTACGCCGACATCTTCGAGCGCCAGGGCTACACCCGCCACGGCATCGTCCTCGCGGACGGCGCCTGCGTCTTCGACGTGGGGGCGAACATCGGCCTCTTCACCCTCTTCGTCACCGACCGCGTGCGGGGCGCCCGCGTCTACGCGTTCGAGCCCGCGCCGCCGCTCTTCGCCATCCTCGAGGAGAACACCCTGTGGTGCGCCGGGGAGGTGCTGCTCTTCGACTGCGGCCTCGCCGACCGCGAGGGGACGGCCGAGCTGACGTTCTATCCGCTCACCTCGGGGATGTCCTCGTTCCATGCCGACGCCGGCGAGGAGCGCGCGGCCCTGCGGACCCTCTTCCACAACCGGGCGGCGGCCGGCGCCCCCGGCATCGCGGAGGTGCTGCGCGCCGAGGAGGACCTCCTCGACCAGCGCCTGCGGAGCGAGACCTACAGGCGGCCGGTCCGCACCCTCTCGAGCGTCATCGCGGAGCACGCCGTGCCGTGCATCGACCTCCTCAAGCTCGACGTCGAGAAGAGCGAGGCCCAGGTGCTCGCCGGCATCGCCGCGGGCGACTGGCCGAAGGTCCGGCAGATCGCCGCCGAGGTGCACGACCTCGACGGCCGGGTGGCGGCGATGACCGCCGACCTCCAGGCCCGCGGCTTCGAGGTGAGCGTCGAGCAGGAAGCCCTCTACCGCGGCTCCGACCGCCACGCCCTCTACGCCCGCCGCCCGGCCTGATCCCGGGCGCCGGCCTGGAGGTGATTCCGAAAGTTTCCCCACTGCGGCGCCGGCCGGCCCGGTTTCAGGGGAGTGCTGCACCCTGAGAGTGAAGCGCCATTGAACGTCGTCCGCGCGAGGTGCCCGGCGTGCTGCAGCCCCTGGAAGAGTCGCTACCGGTCGTCAACTGTCACAACGAGTGGGATCCGCTCGAGGAGGTCATCGTCGGGGTGGTCGACGGGGCCTGCGTGCCCTCCTGGCACATCTCTCTCCAGGCGACCATGCCCCCCGAGCAGTGGGATTTCTTCCGCCAGAACGGCGGCAGGCCCTTCCCGCCGCACCTGATCGACGCGGCGCGCCGCGACCTCGACGGCTTCGTCCAGTTGCTAGAGGCCGAGGGCGTGACGGTGCGCCGGCCGGAGATCGTCGACTGGTCGCGCCCCTACGGCACGCCGGACTGGCAGGTGCCGGGCGGCATCTACGCCGCCATGCCGCGCGACGTGCTCCTCGTCGTCGGCGACGAGATCATCGAGGCGCCCCTCTCCTGGCGCACGCGCTACCACGAGACCGACGCCTACCACCCGGTGCTCGTCGAATATCTCAGGGAGGGCGCGCGCTGGACGGCGGCGCCGCGCCCGCGCCTCAAGGACGAGCTCTACGCTCAGGCCTGGCGGGAGCCGCGGCCGGGCGAGGAGCTCTCCTACATCGTGGGCGAGCTCGAGCCGACCTTCGACGCCGCCGACTTCGTGCGCTGCGGCCGCGACCTCTTCGTGCAGAGGAGCCACGTCACCAACGATCTCGGCATCCTCTGGCTCGAGCGCCACCTGGGGCCGCAGTACCGGATCCACCGGGTGCCGACGGTCGACAGCCACCCGATGCACATCGACGCCTCGTTCATGCCGCTCGCCCCGGGGAAGCTCCTCGTCAACCCCGAGCGGGTGCGCGAGATCCCCCCGATGTTCCGGTCGTGGGACGTGCTGCGCTCGCCCGCCTCGTTCTCCGACGAGGACTTCTGCATGTGCAGCCGCTGGGTCAACATGAACGTCCTCATGCTCGACGAGCGGCGGATGATCGTCGAGTCCCAGGAGGAGCCGTTCATCCGCGCGGTGAAGAGCTGGGGCTTCGAGCCCATCCCCTGCCCCTTCCGCAACTTCAACTTCTTCGGCGGCTCCTTCCACTGCGCCACGGTCGACGTCCGGAGGCGCGGCGAGCTGCAGTCTTATTTTTAGAGGGAAGGGGTCTCTCACCCCCGCCAATCCAGGATCTTGTCGACCGTCTGCTGGGTGAGGGCGTGGTAGCCCGGCCGCGCCCGGCCGTAGATGCGGAGCGCCATGTCCGTCCCCGCCGGGGTCTTCGCGAGCTGGGCGTAGAGGGGCTTGACGAGCTTCCTTCGGCCCACCGCGACGAGGAAGCGCTCGAGGGTCGGGTAGGCCGGCTCGTACCGGCTCTCGATGGCGCGCTCGAGCCAGACCGAGAGGATCTCGTCGTTGCCGCTAGCGGTGAAATGGAAGGCGGCGTCGAGGTCGGCCAGGGTCGCCGCCGGCACCGGCCGCTTGAGCTGGCCGAGGAAGTGCAGCCACTCGAGGGCCGACCAGCCGGCGGTGGCGAGCTCGGCGGGCTTCCTCCCGCCGGCGAGCGCCGCGGCCTCGCGGTCGACGCGGGCGAAGGCGGTGACGCCGACCTGGGGAGCGTTCGCCGGCAGGCCGGGCTGCTCGATCCAGGCGCTGGCGCCGACGGCGGCGGCCACCCGCGGGTCCTCGGCGAGCAGGTGCTCGTTGAGGTAGGCGACGAACCCCGCGGTGTCCATCGAGCGGAAGGCGTGGGCGTCGAACCAGCCGCGCAGGAAGCGGTCGAAGCGCTCGCGTCCGAAGGCCTCCTCGAGGGCGCGCAGGAAGAGCGCTCCCTTCTCGTAGGCGACGTCGTTGACCGCGTCGTCCGGATCGCGCCCCGCCATGTCGAGGTGGAGGCGGGTGTCGGGGCTGTCGCGGCCGAGCTCGGTCAGCGTCCGCTCGAGGCTCTCGCGCCCCAGCGCCGCCTCCATCTCCTCGACGGGGCGGCCGTAGAGCGTCTCGACGATGCGGCGCTCGAAGTAGACGGTGAAGCCCTCGTTCAGCCAGAAATCGTTCCAGGTGGCGTTGGTCACCAGGTTGCCCGACCAGGAGTGCGCCAGCTCGTGGGCGACGAGCGCCACCAGCGAGCGGTCGCCGGCGAGGATGGTGGGAGTGGCGAAGGTCAGGCGCGGGTTCTCCATGCCGCCGAACGGGTAGCTCGCGGGGAGGATCAGCAGGTCGTAGCGGCCCCAGCGGTAGGGACCGTAGAGGCGCTCGGCTGTAGTGATCATGCGCGGCGTGTCGGCGAGCTCCCAGGCGGCGCGCTCGATGACCGCCGGCTGCGCGTAGACGCCGCTCTCCGGCGAGAAGGGCCGGAACTCGAGGTCGCCCACCGCCAGCGCCAGGAGGTAGGAGGGGATCGGCTGCGGCATGCGGAACGAGTAGACGCCGTCGGGGCGCTTCGCCTGCGGGTTCTCGGCGCTCATCACGGCGAGGAGGTCGGGCGGCACGGTGACCGTCGCCTCGTAGGTCATCCGCACGCTGGGGGTGTCCTGGCAGGGGATCCAGGTGCGCGCCAGGATCGCCTCCGACTGGCTGTAGAGGAAGGGCTTGCCGCCGCCGGCCTGCTCGGGGGTGAGCCACTGGAGGGCCGCCGACTCGGGGCGGGTCGCATAGTCGACGTTGACCCATTGCGTCGCCGGCGTGATCTCGATCTCGAGGTCGCGGCCGAGGAAGCGGACCGGCTCGCCCAGCCGGAAGGTCGCCTTGGTGCGGCCGTCGTCGAGCGTCACGCCGCGGA
>DATBQN010000168.1:0-9033 GCA_036560825.1 Thermoanaerobaculia bacterium | reverse complement strand
CTCGCGCGGAGCGCCCACCATGGTATGGAGATTTGGAAAGTGAAGGCAATCTGTAAAGCGCGGTCGCCACTCCCTGCGGCTTCGCCGTCTCCGGGGCGCTGTCTTGCTGCACGCGGCCGATTGGCGATTCAGGCGCGGCTTCCGGCGGCGGCGCGAGGCGCGCACGCCTCTTCCTACCGCCGCGAAAGCGTTCCGCGAGCGCCGTTTCGGAATTTACCCGCTAATTTTCGATGCGCGGCTCGGACGGCCTTTTTCCGGGTCTAGCCAGCAATTCGTGCCGGACCGTGGTGAATTGAGAGAGGGATTTTCGCGGCATCCCGGCATTTCACGTTGTGGCGACCAAAAAAAGAAATTCTGCCGCGCCCAAACGTTTCCACGGTTGGGATCGGCCTCTCCCGGAGGGGGATGCGGTAGTACCCGAAGGGGATGGTGGGTTCCCTCGGCGGGAGGGCTCGGTCCCCAAGTGGGAAGGCCGTCGCCCTCGGCGGGAGGAGCGCTTCCCCGAAGGGGAGAGGGTGCTCACCGGGCGGGATCGCATGTTCCCTCGTGGAAGCGCCTAGGCGATCCGTGTGCGGCACGCCCCCGAGGACTCTCAGCGAGCGGTTCGAGGTCGATCCAGGCCGATCTCGGCGACGCCGCCGCCCGTGACCCGCACGCGGATCTTACGCGACGGCTCGCGCGCCCGCAATGTATCCTGGGCGAGATGAGGCTCGTCTTGCCGCCGTTCCTGGCGCTCGCTCTGCTGGCCATGCCGCTCGCGGCCCAGACCAGGCCCGCCTCCCCCTCCCCTCAGGCGGCGCAGGCGATGCAGAGCGCCCTCCAGCACGCCCACAAGGGGGACCTCCAGGGGGCCATCGCCCTGCTGGAGCCGTTCCATCAGCCGGGGGCGCACCCCTCCACCCTCTCGCTCCTGGGGACGCTCTATCTGGAGGCCGGCCGCCCCCAGGACGCGCTGGCGCTCCTCGGCCCTCTCGCCGACGCCGGCGCGGCGGGACCGCTGATCCTCCACAACGCCGCCCGCGCGGCGCTCGACCTGAAGCAGACGGCGAGGGCGGAGAAATACCTCCGGCTCGAGGCGGCCGAGGCGCCGGACTCCCCCGCCGCCCGCGACCTCGGCCTCCTGCTGGGGAACGAGGGACGGCTGGAGGAGAGCTATCTGGCGCTGCGCCCCTGGGCGCTCGCCCATGCGGACGACGTCTCGGCGCGCGTCTTCGCCGCCTATGACGCCGTCGAGCTCGATCGCGTGCCCGAGGCCGCCGAGCTGCTCCGGGGGTTGCCGGACGACGATCCGCGCACCCGCCTGCTGCACGGGCGCCTCGAGCTCATGCAGCAGAGGCCGCGCGCCGGGATCAAGCTGATCGAGCCGCTGCTCCAGAACGCTCCGCCGGAGTTGGAGCCGAGCGTCCGCCGCTACCTTGCCGAAGCGCACATCCTGCTCGGCGAATCGAGCGCGGCGATCGAGCTCCTCAAGGGAAGGGTGGGGGACGATCCGTCGCTCGCGGTCCTCCTCGGCCGCGCCTACTACCGGGGCGGAGACCCGGCGGCGGCGAGCGCCGTGCTGGAGCCGTTCGCGCGCCGCCTGCTGGCCCGCGAACCCGCCTCGGGCGCCGAGCGCTCCCAGATGGCCGATCTCGCGCTCGCCTACGGCGAGGCGCTGGTGGCCTCCTCGCGTTGGACCGACGCCATCGGGGCGCTCGGCCGGGCCGCCCAGCTCGATCCCGGCAGGGCCCAGGCGTGGCAGCTCCTCGGCCGGGCCCAGCTCGCCGCTGGCCGGCGCGACGACGCGAACAAATCGATGGACAAGCTCCGCCAGGTCGAGGCCGCCGAGACGTCGAACGCCGCGCAGCTCAACCAGAGCGGTCGCGACACCGGCGATCCGACGGGACGCAACCTGCGGCAGGCGGCCTCCCTCGCCAACGCAGGCGGGATCGACCAGGCGCTCGACATGATCCGCCGGGAGATCCAGCTGCAGCCCGGCGACCCCCGGCCGCGCCTGGCGGAGGTGACCACCCTGCTCCGCGCCAGGCGCTCGCAGGAGGCCCTCAAGGCCGCCTCCGACGCGCTGGCCGCCCAGCCCGGCAACCCCGACTACCTCTATCTGCGCGGCGCCGTGAAGATGAGCCTGCGCGACCTCGACGGGGCCGAGCGGGACTTCCGCCAGACCCTCCAGATCAAGCCGGACCATCTCGCCGCGATGAGCGACCTCGCCGTGCTGCTGACCGCCAACGGCAAGAAGGACGAGGCCCGCCGGCTCCTGCGCAAGGTGCTGGAGCTGCGGCCCGACGACGCGGTGGCGAAGGCGAACCTGGCGAAGCTGGAGGCGTCGAAGTAGGTCTACTCCACCACGATCCTGCGGTCCGCCGGAACCTTCTCGAACACCTGCACCCTGCCGGGCCGGCGGATGGTGAGGCGGTCCGCCGTCGCCGCCTTGCCGAGCCCGAAGTGGACGGCGAGGGCGTTCTGCGAGGCGTAGGAGGAGCCGGCCTTCACGTCGCGGATCTGCTTCTTGAGCCCCGCCGCCTCCAGCTCGACGCGGGCGCCGATGCCGAAGCGGTTTCCCCTCGGGGCGGCGAGATCGACCTGCAGCCAGTGTCCGCCGGCGCTGATGTTCTCGTAGACCTCGCAGGGCCCGTTCAGGTCGTTGAGCGCCACGTCCAGATCGCCGTCGCCGTCGAGGTCGCCCACGGCGAGGCCGCGGTGCACGCGGACGCCGTCCATGCCCGTCGCCTTGTCCTCGCGGAACTTTCCCTGACCCAGGTTCTCGAACACCAGGTTGCGCTGGGCGTAGGTGCTCCCCTCCAGGAGCTCGGCGGCGTTGGGGTTGATGTTGCCGTCGGCGATCACCAGGTCGAGGTCGCCGTCCTGGTCGAAATCGGCGAAGGCGACGCCGAAGGCGAGGTAGAGCAGCGACGGCTCGGCGATGCCGGCCGGCCAGCGGCTGTCGACGAAGGTGGCGCCGCCGAGGTTGCGGTAGAGGCCGTTGGTCTCCAGCTCGTAGTTGGTGACCACGATGTCGAGCAGGCCGTCGCCGTCGTAGTCCCCCATGTCGATCCCCATCCCCGCCTCCGGATGGCCCGGCTCGCCGATCGCGGTGCCGGAGAGGACCGAGATGTCCTCGAAGGTGCCGTTCCCCTTGTTGTGGAGGAGGAAGTTCGGCTTGTTGTCGTTGGCGACGTAGAAGTCCTGCCAGCCGTCGTTGTCGACGTCGCCGAAGCAGACGGCGAGCCCGGGGCCGGCGATGCCGGCGAGGCCGGCGGCGCGCGAGACGTCTTCGAAGGTGCCGTTGCCCTTGTTGCGGAAGAGCAGCACGGGCTGGCCGTGGTAGATGTCCGGATGGCAATACCCTCGCACTCTGTGCCCGGAAGCGGTGCACACCGGGTTGTTGGTGAGCGAGAAATCGACGTAGTTGGCCACCAGCAGGTCGAGGTTGCCGTCGTTGTCCACGTCCGCGAAGGCGGCCGAGGAGCTCCAGTAGGGATCCACGATGCCGGACTGCTTGGTGACGTCCGTGAAGGTGCCGTCGCCGTTGTTGCGGAAGAGCTGGACGCCGCCGAAGCCGGTGACGAAGAGGTCGAGATCGCCGTCGCCGTCGATGTCCGCCGCCGCTCCTCCGCTGCCGTAGTAGGCCAGCTTGATCCCGGACTTCTCCGTCCAGTCGGTGAAATGACCGTTGCCGTCGTTGCGGAAGAGGCGCGAGCGCGGAGCCTCGCCGGCATAGCCGGGAAGCGGCCCGGCATCGACGAAGAAGAGGTCCTGGTTGCCGTCGCCGTCGAAGTCGAACATCACCACCCCGCCGCCCACGCTCTCCGGCATGAACCACTGGCCGGTGGCGGCGTTATGGTGGCGGAAGTCGATCCCCCAGGACTTCGAGACCTCGCGGAACTTGATCCCTGAAGCGCTCGCGGGAAGGGCGACGAGGATGAGGACGGCCAGCAGCGGGGGGACCTTCACGGCCCGGCAAGCCTACCATCTGCGGATCGGCTACCATTTCGCCATGAGACCGCGGTCGCGGCGCATCGCCTGCCTCATCGCCTTCCTCTCCTTGCTGCCGGCGGCCGCCGCGGCGCCGGCCGAGGCGCCGCGCCCGCCGCTCACCCTGGAAGGGGTCAAGGTCGAGCCTGCCTCGCCGCGTCCGGACACCCTCTGCCACCTCGCCGTGAGGTTGAAGAACGCCGGCGCCCAGACGGCCTCCGCCCTGGAATTCGTGGTGAAGGTCGGCGGCCAGGAGCTCCCGGCGTACAGGAAGCGGCTCTATCTCACGCCCGTCGAGCCGGGCGCCACGCGAGAGCTCCGCCTGTTCAACTTCTGGAGCACCGGAACCGGACGTCCGGCGCCCGCGGACGGCCGGCTCAAGGTCGAGGTGACGCTCGCCCGCGCTTCCTGGGAACAGAAGGCGGCCCGCGACGGCGCCGAGGTCTGGACGCCCACGGGAGAGGTTCCCGGGCTCCCCTTCGCCACGAGCGTCACGCTGACGATGGCGAAGTGAGCGCCCTTGACACGACAAGTTCTTTGCACTACAAAGTGCACATGAACGCGACCAAGCGCGCCCTCGCCGCCACGGAGCTCCTCCTCGTCCTCCCCGCCTCGCTCTTCATGACCGCGCTCTTCGTGCGGAACGTCCAGCCGGCGCCCTATGAACCCGCCCAGACCGCCGGGCGTCTGGTCGATTGGTTCAGCGCTCGGCCGCACCTTGGCCTGGACGTATTTCTCATTGCGCTGCCGTTGGCGGCGCTCGGCATCGGCTGCGCTACGGTGCTGCGCAGCTGGCGCAGCGACGAGGAGCTCCGGCAAGCCGCATCGAAGACGCTCGCCGCCGTCCGCGCGCACCTGGCGACGCTGCTCATCGCCGGGGCGACTCTGGTGGCCGGATGCATCCTGGCGATCGTCGCCCTGCACATGATCACGGATTGATGCACGCACTCGCGCGCTGCGAAGGGAGATCAGCCCCGGCGGAGGGCGTGCCGGAGCCGCCGGAGGGGAGCGGTCAGCAGCCGGCCGAGACGGAAGCTGACGCTTCGTTCGACCCCGCAGAGCACCGTTTGCGTCTCGGCGAGCCGGGCGGTGAGGTCGGCGCTCCTCTCCCTCTCCGCGGCGAGCGCGGCACCGGCCTCGTCGGCCCGCCGGCGAGCGGCGGCGAGCTCCCCGGCGACCTCGGCCCCGTGGCGGGCGCGCCGCCGCTCGGCGACGGAATGCAGCCTTGCGGTGGTGGCGGTGGCGCCGGGCAGGGGTGAATGCGGTACCGCGCCGGTTGCGGGCCCGGGGCGCATGAGCTCGATGGCGATCCCTTCGAGCGCGAGGTCGGTGACCGAGAGGTCGAGGCCGCGGAGACGCTCGGCGTATTCCGCCAGCCTCGCGACGTTGCGGTCGGGCACGACGGACAGGTGGACGATCACCAGCCCGGCGCGACGGACCGCCGCCAGGAGGTCCTCGAGGCGCATGCGGTTGAGCGAGATCTCGCGGTCCAGGTAGTCGGGCAGGGAGAGGCGGTGAAGGGGGTGGCGGGGGCCGAGCCTGCCGCCGAGGAGACCTGCCCGCACCTCCTCGGGGCGCCTCCAGAGGTGCTCCCAGGGCTCGAGCGGCAGGTGCGATCCCGCCGAGGAGAAGTAGAGCGGATCGGTGAAGACGGCGATGCGCCCGCTGCCCGGCTCGACCAGCTCGGCGCAGGCGGCCACGGCGCCGTCGAGCCGCGGCACGTGCTCGAGGACGTTGTTGGACAGCACGAGGTCGAACCGCCGGCCGAGGACGCCGCCCCCGGCGTCCTCGATCGCCAGGCGGCGGATCGAGTGAGGCGCCGGATCGGCGATCCCCAGCTCGGCGATCGCGGCCTCCAGCGCCGCCGCGCTCTGCGGCGCGATGTCCAGCCCGACCACCTCGCGCGCTCCGTGCCGGAGGCACCAGAGCATCTCGGTGCCGGCCCCGGCGCCGGCGACCAGCACCGACTTGCCCGCCGGATCGGCGATCGAGGTGAGGTAGTGGTCGCAGTGCTCCTGCCCGGCGAGCACGAAGGCGCGCCGGACGGCCTCGGAGTCGGAGACCGGCCCGGCCGCTGAGCCGAGCTCCGGCTCGTCGGGCAGCCGCCCATCGGAGTTGGGAGAAGAGGTCACGAGCGGAGGTTTGGCGAGGAACCGGGTCCGAGTGAATATACGGCCGAGGGTACCCCGCCGTCATCGAGATCTCGCCCTCGCGGAGAGCATAGGCACAGACCGCGCGCCGCCGCTATCAAAATCTTGATCGAATGGTGCGGACTCCCCCCACCGGGGCGCCGCCGTCAGCGCCGGAACGGCCGCCGCCACGGCTCGAGCGCGAGCGGGGCCGCCGGCGCGAGCGAGCCGGCCCCGCGCCGGCGGTGTACCATGGGCGCCATGGCTGGGAGGCGCAGCTCGACGGGGACGCGGCGGACGAGCGCTCTCCTGGCGCTCGCCCTGACGCTCGCCGCCGGCGCGGGCGAGCCGGCGTGCGCCGGCACTCTCGCTCCGGCGGTCGAGGCCGAGAGCCCGCCGGCCGCGGCCGACACCGCGGCGTCCCCTCCCGCGGCGGCGGCGAGCCCGTCGCCGGCCCTGAGCTATCCCCGGCTGGTCCTCAGCGACCTGCGCCACGAGCTCGGCGCGCCGCTGCGGTGGCGGGCGCGGGAGTGGGGGTGGTTCTCGCTCGCGGTCTCCGGCGTCGGGGTCGCGGCGCTCGCCGACCGCTCGGTGCGCGACTCCGAGCAGCGCGACCACAGCCGCCTGGCGGACGCGGTCGCCCGCGATTTCGAGCCCCTCGGCAGCGCCGGCGCCTTCGGCGTCCTCGGCGCCTTCTACCTCGCGGGGGTCGTGGGCCACGACGACCGCGGCAGGGCGGTCGGCGAGGACGGGCTCGCGGCGAGCCTGATCGCCGCCGGCATCCTCACGCCCGTCTTGAAGGACCTCGCCGGCCGCCAGCGGCCGCACCAGACGTCCAAGACCTTCGACTTCACGCCGTTCGGCGGCGGCGCCTCGTTCCCCTCCGGGCACACCACCGAGGCCTTCGCCGTCGCCTCGGTCATCGCCACCGACTACCACTCGGGCTGGATCTCGGCGGTGTCCTACGGCTCCGCCGCCCTGGTCGGCTTCGCGCGCGTCCACCATCAGGCCCACTTTCTCTCGGACGTCACCGCCAGCGCCTTCATCGGCACCGCCGTCGGCCGCTCCGTGGCGCTCTTCAACCGCGGGCAGCGCGGGCGGAGCCGGCGCGCCTTCGTCGTCGCCCCCATCGCCGGGCCGCGCCGCCAGCCCGGCATCGCCCTGGCCCTCTCCTTCTGAAGGGGCGGCGGGGACGGGCTTCCTGCACCGCGATGCCCACCGTCCTGCGCTTCGACCGCTTCGAGTTCCACCCCCACTCGGGTGAGCTGATCTCCCATGGCTCGCGGGTGCGCCTGGAGCCTCAGCCGGCCAAGGTCCTCGCCGCTCTCGCGAGCCGGCCCGGGCAGCTCGTCTCGCGCGACGAGCTGCAGAGGGAGATCTGGTCCGCCGATACCTTCGTCGACTTCGAGCGCGGCCTCAACTACTGCGTGCGGCGGATCCGCAGCGCCCTCGACGATTCCGCCGCCGCGCCGCGCTTCATCGAGACCCTGCCCAAGCGCGGCTACCGCTTCCTGGCGGCCGTCGATCGCGCCGGCTCTGCGCAGCCGGCCGCCGAGCCGCCGCCCCTGGACGTCGCGCCGCGCGCTGCGGGCGGCCGCCGAGCCGTCCGGCGCCTGGCGCCGATCGCCGCGGCGCTCCTCGTCGCCGGCGCCGCCGTCGCCCTCTCGATGCGCTCCTCCCCCGCTCCGACCGCGCCGACCGCTCCGACCATCGCGGTGACGCTGTTCGACAACGAGACCGGGCGCCCGGACCTCGACCGCGCCGCGCAGGTCCTCACCGACACCCTGGTCGAGCGGCTGGCGCGGGACCCGGCCCGCTGGAGCGTCATCGGCAACGCCGCCGTCCTCCGCACGCCGCGGCCGATGCGCAACCTGGCGGCCATCGCCTCGTCGCTGCACGCCGACTTCGTCGTGCTCGGCCAGATCCTGCCCGGCGAGCGGGGGCTCACGGTGCTGACCCACCTGATCCGGGCGCGCGATCAACGGCATCTGTGGGTAGGGCGCTTCGAGTCGCCGCCGGCAATGGAGGCGCGCCTGGCGAGCCGCATCGCCGAGACCGCGGCGGCCGCCACCGCACAGCGGATCGGCGGCGGCGGGCGCTGACGCCCCTCACCTTCTCCTCACGCGTTCCTCGCCGCAACTCGCTCGCCAGGGACGAGCCGCCGGCGTATACCCGCCTTGAACGGGCGCCGAATCGACGGCGCCTCGATCCGCTCAGGAGGTTCGCCATGCCGCTCTCCCGCCGCTCGTTTCTCGCCAGCGCCAGCTCGAGCGTTCTGTTCACCGGCGTGGGCGCCTCGATCGGCCTCGGGTCGCCCAGAGGATCGGCCGCCCATGCCGCCGATGCCGCCGCCGTGCCAGCCGAAGCCCCCGGCGCCTCGCCTGCCACCCTGCCGGAGCTCTTTCCGACCCAGGCCCCCGAGCTCGTCCGCGAGATGGTCACCGTGGCGCACTTCAGCCTCGCGCGGGTCAGAGAGCTGGTGACGAGGCAGCCGTCGCTCGCCCGCGCCGCCTGGGATTGGGGCTTCGGCGACTGGGAGTCGGCGCTCGGCGCGGCGTCCCACATGGGCAACCGCGCGATCGCCGAATTCCTGCTCGCCAACGGCGCGCGGCCGGATCTGTTCTCGGCCGCGATGCTCGGCCAGCTCGAGGCGGTCAAGGGGCTGGTGGCGGCCTCGCCGGGCGTCCAGCGCAGCGTCCAGAGCATCAAAGGCCCGCACGGCATCACCCTCCTCGCGCACGCGCAGGCCGGCGGCGAGCGCGCGGCGGCGGTCCTGCGCTACCTCGAGACGCTGGGCGACGCGGATCCCCGGCCGCCGATCCAACCTCTCGCCCCCGAGGACCGCAGCGCCGTGCTCGGGCGCTATCGGTTCGGCGCACGCGAGCGCGACGTCTTCCTCGTCGACTTCCAGGAAGCGCACGGGCTCAGCATC
>DATBQN010000167.1:0-4855 GCA_036560825.1 Thermoanaerobaculia bacterium | reverse complement strand
GTTCGTCGACTTCGACGTCGTCAAGGGCGGCATGGTCGTCGAAGGCGCCCGCGTCCTCTTCCGCGTCAACAACGGCAACCTGATCCAGTTCGGCAGCGAGTACCTCCCCGCCCCCGGCGCCGCCGTGCCGCCGACCCAGGTCATCCGCGTGGCCGCCCTCGCCGCCGCCGCCAAGGCGATCGGCGGCTTCGGCTCCTCCGACACCTTCCTCGACGCCGGCAGCCTCCACCTGCTGCCCGCCAACGTCCCCGGCAACGGCCCCGCGATCGGCAACGGCCGCGGCCTCGCCAAGGTCTGGCAGTTCAGCTTCCATCGCGACGGCGTGGTGGGCACCTGGCGCCTCCGCGTCGACGCCGCGACGGGCGAGGTGCTGGAGCTCGCCGACGTCAACGAATACGCCCAGGCGACCGGCGGCGTCTTCCAGAACTCGCCCACCACCGGTCCCGAGATCGTCCGCCCGGCGCCCTTCGCCGACCTCTCCTCCGGCGGCTTCACCAACTCGGCCGGCCTCTATACCTTCGGCGGCGGCACGGTGACCTCGATCCTCAGCGGCCAGTACGCCCGCATCTCCGACACCTGCGGCGCCATCTCCCAGGCCTCGGACGCCTCCGGCAACATCGCCTTCGGCACCTCGAGCGGCACCGACTGCGTGACGCCGGGCCACGGCGGCGCCGGCAACACCCACGCCTCGCGCCAGCAGTTCTACCAGGTCAATCGGATCAAGGAAGTGGTGCGCGGCTGGCTGCCGGCGAACACCTGGATCAACCAGCAGCTCACCATCAACGTCAACTTGAACCAGCTCTGCAACGCCTATTGGAACGGCTCGACGCTCAACTTCTTCAAGTCGGGCGGCGGCTGCGGCAACACCGGCGAGATCGCCGCCGTCTCGCTCCACGAGTTCGGCCACGGCATCGACCAGAACGACGGCACCGGCACCGCCCCCGAGGGCGGCACCGGCGAGTCCTACGGCGACACCACCTCGGTCATCGCCACCCACAACTCCTGCATCGGCCCCGGCTTCCTGGGGAGCAACTGCGGCGGCTACGGCGACGCCTGCACCGCCTGCACGGGCGTGCGCGACACCGACTGGGGCAAGCACGTCTCGAACACCCCGGCGACGGTCGCGAACTTCACCCAGGCGCGCTGCGGCGGCGGCTCCGGCCCCTGCGGCCGCGAGGTGCACTGCGAGTCCTACGTTCCCTCCGAGGCGATCTGGGACTTCGCCAACCGCGACCTGCCGGGCGCCGGCACCGGCCCGGCGTGGACCATCCTCGACCGGCTGTGGTACCTCTCGCGCGACACCGCCACCAGCTCGTTCACCTGCCACACCGGCACCACCTTCACCTCGGACGGCTGCAACGCCGGCTCGTGGTGGAAGACGATGCGCGCCGTCGACGACGACGACGGCAACCTCGCGAACGGCACGCCGCACGGCGGCTTCCTCTTCGCCGCCTTCAACCGCCACGGCATCGCCTGCACCACCGACCCCGGCGCCAGCATCAGCTTCGCCGGCTGCGCGTCGCCCGCCACGCCCACGCTCACCATCACCCCGGGCGACAACTCGGCGGCGCTCTCCTGGACCAGCTCCGCGGCGGTCTACGACGTGTTCCGCAACGAGACCGGCTGCAACGCCGGCTTCACCAAGATCGCGTCCGGCACCTCGGCCACCTCGCTGACCGACACCGGCGTCGCCAACGGCCTCACCTACTTCTACCAGGTGACCGCCTTCCCCTCGGGCAACGAGGCCTGCGCCTCGGCGCCCTCCACCTGCGTCTCCGTCACTCCCGCGGGCGGCGTCTGCGTGCCGCCCGCCGCCCCCGCCAGCCTGACGGCGACGGCGGGCGCCGGCAACGTGGCGCTCGCCTGGGCGTCGGTGAGCGGCGCCACCGAGTACCACGTCGAGCGCTCGACGACCTCGGGCGGTCCCTATACGCAGATCGCCACCGCCACCGGCACCACCTTCACCGACACCGCCGTGACCGTCGGCACGACCTACTTCTACGTCGTGCGCGCCGCCAACAGCGCCACCTGCGAGTCGGGCAACTCGCCGGAGGCTTCGGCGACGCCGACCGGCACGCCGGACTTCTCGCTCTCCATAAGCCCGTCCTCGGTGACGGTGCCGCGCGCGGGCGGGACGGCGACCTACACCGTGACGATCAACCGCACCGGCGGCTTCTCTGGCGCGGTCACCCTGTCGGTCTCCGGCCTCCCGTCGGGCACCACCGGCGTCTTCAGCCCCAACCCGGCGAGCGGAAGCTCCTCGACGCTGACCCTCACGGTCAGCTCGTCGACGAGGAGGGGGACCTACACGTTCACCGTCACCGGCACCAGCGGCGCGCTCACTCACACGGCGACCGCACGGCTCGTGAAGTCCCACTAGGCCGGCAGTATTTGAGGCGGCGCCCCACGGGGCGCCGCCTCGGCGCGGCAGGGTCGTTGCGTCGGCTAGACTGATGCGGTGATCTCGACGCGCCCGGCGACCACGGGCGACGTGTCGCGCCTCGTCGCCTTGCTCAATGCGGCGTTCGCCGTGGAGCGCGCCTTCGTCGATCGCGATCGCACGTCCGCGACGGAGATCGCGCGCTACCTCGAGAGTGGCGCGTTCTTCGTCGTGGACGCCGAGGATGGTGCCCTCGCCTCGTGCATGTACCTCGAGCAACGCGGCGACCGACTGTATCTAGGCATGCTGGCGGTCGACCCGCTGCAGCAGGGGCGCGGGCTGGGCCGGCGGATGATGGCGGCGGCCGAGCGCCACGCCGCCTCGCTCGGCTGCCACGCGATCGACATCAACATCGTCGATCGCCGGACGGAGCTGCTGCGGTTCTACCGCGCCCTGGGCTTCGTCGACAACGGCACCGCGCCGTTCGAGGATCCCAAGCTGACCCAGCCCTGTCACTTCATCCGCATGGCGAAGGAGCTCGCCCCCTGACTACGACGCCCTCTCCAGGGTCATCCTGAGTTGCCCACCGGCTAACGCCGGCCACGAAGGATGAAAAGGGGCCGTGGAGGACTACCCAGCAGTAGCACCTTTCTGGATAGCGCAGCGAAGGATCAGGGCGGGGGTTCTCACCGACTCTCAGACGAACCGCATCATATGGGCCGCGAGCGGGAGCGGGCCATGCACCTTGATCTTGCTCTGGCCGAAGGCGGCGACGGGGTTGAGCCTGCCGTTCGCGATGTCCATGAGCACCTCGCGCGGCAGGGTCAGCGTGCAGTCGGCTGGAAGGTCCTCGGCGAGCACGCGGGGAGTGCCGCGGAGCTCGACCCAGAAGATCCCGCGCTCCGCGCCCTCCGCTCCCTGGACGACGAACTTGACCGAGGCGTTCGCCTTGCCGGCCTCCGCCGCCCGCGCGGCGAGCGTCTCCGGCAGCCGCTTGAGAAAGTAGTCGGAGAGCTCGATCCCGTCGGCTGCGGAGCCGGCTTGCGCGGCTGACCCGGAGGCTGCGGGAGCCTCGGGGGCCGCAGGCGTGCCGGCCGCCTCCGGCGGCAGGTAGGGAGAGGGGCGCTCGTTCCAGTCGGGGCCTACCTGCGGGTAGCCCAGGCGCTCGAGCATGGCGTTCATCGGCGCCAGGGCCGGCTGGATGCGGAAGAAGGGGATCGTCGAGCCCTTGCCGATGTTGGCGCGGTCGATGGCGCGGGTGTAGCGGATGTAGAGGTCGCCGCCCCCCTCGTCGTGCGGCGCCTCGAGGGCGCGCTCGACCACCTGCGGCTCCCAGCCGACCCCGAGGAACTCGAAGAGCGGCCGCAGGGCGCCCGCGGGATCGAGCACCACGTCCTCGTAACGGATGCGGAAGGTGTTCTCGGGGTGTGCCGCCTCGAAGGCGAGGATCTTCCCGTTGTAGTCGCACCAGGCGTCGATCATCGCCGCCACCAGGTTCCCCGGGGTCTTCGCCGCGAAGGCCGCGAGCTCCAGCATGAAGCCGGTCTGGCTGGCGCCGAGCATCGACTTCACGGTGTCCATGCAGTTGCGGTAGAGGCAGACGTACTTCGCCTGCGGGAAGGTCCTGGTGAGGCTCTCCAGGTACTCGACGTTGCGCGGCGACTTGTCGCACCAGACGTCCTTGCCCTTCGACCGCGCGTAGGCCTCCATGATCCCGGCGACCACGCGGCGGGCCTCGGCGGTCGCCCGCTCGTCGCCCGTCTTGCCTCCGGGCCCGGCGACCGCGCCCGCCGTCCGCGAGATCGCGAGCTCGAGGTCGAAGCAGAGGCGGGCGAGGAAGATCTCGCCCGGGCTCGCGATCCGCGAGTGAGTGTCCAGCAGGTAGCGCAGCAGCGTCGAGCCCGAGCGCGGCGCCGAGAGCACGAACACCGCGGGCATCGCCGGCTCGTCGAAGGTTGAGCGGTCCATCGGTCCTCCCCTCTAGCCCTGTGCGCGCTGGCCGTGGCGCCGAGCCGGGGCTATCCGGCGCGCGTTCCGTCGGGGACGGCGCGCTCGGCAACGGCTTCGCCCCTGCTCACTCCCGGTGCTGGGAGATCTGGCGCCGCAGCAGCTCGTTCTCGAAGGCCATTCCCACCTGGGCGGTCGCCAGCTCGAGGATGTCGATGTCCTCGACCGCCTGCTCGCGCTCGCCGTTGTCGGTGTAGATGACCGAGATGACGCGCTGCGCGCCGAGCACCGGGAAGATCACCACCTGGCCGGTGCGCGGGCGGCCGACGAGGGTGCGGAAGGGCTCCGGGAGGTCCGCCTCCTCGAAGCCGACCGACTGCACCTCGCCGGTCTCCAGGCTCCGCGCCAGGGCGTTGTCGGCGTTCAGGGAGAGCTTGATGCCGCGCGTCAGCTCGGCGAGCGGGCGCCCCTCGCGGTCGCTGCCGAAGGCGCCGAGGGCGACGAGCTGGTCGCGCTTGACGAGGAAGA
>DATBQN010000166.1:0-8521 GCA_036560825.1 Thermoanaerobaculia bacterium | reverse complement strand
CGCGTAGAGGTCGTCCGCGGTATACGGGACGACTGCATAGGGGACTACCGCCGGAGTCGCGGACTTGTCGCCGCCACCACCAAAAAACGCGCGGCAGAAGTCGTCGAGCGACCTCTTGCCGCCGCTCGCCTGCCGCAGGATGGTGTCCGCCTCGAGCCAGACGAGGAGCGACTCGTCGTAGTAGTCGAGGGCGCGGCGGTAGGCGGTCCAGGCGGAGGGCGCCCCACCCAGGACCTGCACTGCGGCCGCGGTGTCGGCGAGCGGGCGCCAGCGCCGGCCGGGGCGGTTGTGGTCCTGGTTGGCGGCGACGAAGGCGGCGTACTCGCGGGCCTGCTCGACGCTGCGGATGCCGCTCCGGGTGGTGAGCAGGAAGTCGCCCAGGTAGCGCGTCAGCCCCTCGTAGACCCAGAGGAGCCCGGTGTCGAGGGGCTCCTGCGGGTCGCGCGTCGCGAGCCCGGCGGGGCGGCGGTACTTGCCGTTCCAGGAGTGGACGTACTCGTGCGGCAGCAGCGTCCCCCAGCGCAGGAGGAGGGCGTCGTCGGTGAACATGCCGAGCTTGCCGCGGTCGTCGCTCGACTCGTGATGCTCGAGGCCGTTCTGATCCAGGGTGTCGCCCAGGGCGACGAGCCAGCGGTAGGAACGGTAGTGGCGCGCGCCGAAGAGCGCCAGCGCCTCCGCCGGCAGCCGCCGGTAGGCGGCGATCCGGGACGCCGGGATCTCGAGGGCGGAGCGCCGGTCGGCGGCGAGGCTGATGCGGACCGGCGCCTCCGCCGGACCGACCTCGAGGGTGCGGAAGATCTCGCCCGCGAGGACCGGCGAGTCGATGAGCGTGTAGAGGTCGGTCGGCGCGAAGGCGACGGCGCCGTCCTTCGTCCCGGTCTGCATGAGTGCGGTGTCGAGCTGCCAGCCGGCCGGCAGGCGGAGGGTGGCGCGCACCGGGATGTCCGCCGCGGCGGCGCCCAGCGGGTAGACCAGGAGGTCGTGCCAGTCGACGATCGCGAGATGCGGCGTCGCGTTGGGCGTCTCGCCGTAGTCGGCGCCGAAGACCTCGGGAGGCGAGAGGTAGTCGAGCGTCACCTCGACCTCCTCGACGCCGGCCGGCACCTCGAGCCGCACGAGGAACATGTCGAGGGGATCGCGGCGCCAGGCGAGCGCCCTGCCGCCCGCCGAGACGGCGAAGCCGGCGACCTGCATGATCGGGCCGGAGGGCGCGTGCTCGCCCTGCACCCATTTCGGATAGGCGAGGGTGAGCGGCCCGGGCGCCGCGGGGACGACCAGCCGCGAGTGGAAGACGCCGCGCGGCGCGTCCGTGGCGTCGACCGCGAGCTCGATCGCGCGCGGGGATGCCGGGGCCGCCGGGGCCGCGCTCGCGGGTACGGCCGCGGCCGAGAGCAGCAGCGCAGCGGTCAGGGCGAGGCAGGGAGATGACTTTGCGCCGTGCATCAGGGCTCCTCCCGAGGGGCTCCGAACGGCCTTTGTTGCTCAGGGACAGGTGGGGAAAGCCGAGGTGTCCTGGACGGGCTGGAAGGGCGTGCCGGCCGGATGGCAGTAATTGGTAAAGCCTTCCGTCTGGGTATCTGCAACTCGCAGACACAGATCGACATTGGTCAGGCCGCCCACGAACACCCAATAGTGCCGGTTGACGCCACAACCATCGAGCACCTTGACCACGATCTCGACGTTTTCCGCGCTGAAGAACCAGAGGTAGCCCGTGTCATCGGTCAGAGAGACGACCTGGGCCGGCCCCCCCAGGCTCGGGCTCACGGAGAAAGAGCCCGTGACTCGGAAGCGCCCGTGATTGAGGCAGAGGGTCGTGGCGTCCGGCTGACAAGGGAAGAGGATCTCCCCCTGGACGCCTGGCCGCACAACGGCTGGGGCTGGTAAGACCGCGCGAGCGCTCTGGCCCGCGGCGGGGACGGCGGATACGAGAAGCGCGGAAAAATACAGCGCGTATCGCGAGATGCTCAAGGTCTTCCCCTCCCCGGCGCGAGGATACTGCCAGGAACCTTAACATGAGTGCCGCTCGACACTCTCAGGCCGAACGAGCTCGAACAGCAGCTCGAATCATGCTCCGCAGCTCCGCGGTCAGCATCGAGCGAGCTGTCAAGCGCGCCGCAGGCGGGTGAGCGCGCGGTCGAGCGTCGCGGCGAAGGCCTGCCGGTCCTTCGGGCCGTAGGCTCTCGGCCCGCCCGTCACCTCGCCGGCGCCGCGCAGGCCGTCCATGAGGTCGCGCACGGCGAGCCGGTCGCCCACGTTGTCGGGGGTGTACTCATAGCCTCGCGGATCGATCGCCGCGACCTCCTTCTCGACCAGGCGGGCGGCGAGCGGGATGTCCGCCGTCACCGCGAGATCGCCCGGCTCGGCGTGCGCCGCGATGTGACGGTCGGCGACGTCCGGGCCGCCCTTTACCCGCACCGTCGAGACGAAGGGATGGTCGAACGGCGCCGAGAGCTGCAGGTTGGCGACCAGCACGACCGGGATCTCCAGCCGGCGCGCGGCGCGGAAGACGACCTCCTTGACGTCGCGGGGCGCGGCGTCGGCGTCGACCCAGATCCTCATCCAGGGCCCGGGGTCGCGGAGCGCCGAATCATGCTCCGCAAGCTACCACGCCTGCCCTATTTGCCCGCCGCTCCCGCCGGCGCCGCGGCGCCATAGAACGCCGCGAGGTCCGCCTTGAGGCGGGCGAGCGACGGCTCGTGCATGTACATCATGTGGCCGGCCTCGTATTCGTGGAAGGAGATGTTCCCGCGCAGCGCCGGGGCGAGGCCGAGGTGGTCGACGATGTAGCGCGAGCCGAGCGCGGTGGTCACCATGTCGTAGCGGCCGGCCGCCACGAACACCTTGAGGCGGGGGTTCAGGGTCATCGCGGCGCGCAGGTTGCCGCCGGTGTAGAGATAGCCGCCGCTGTCGTGCCCCATGTCCCAGGCGCCCCCGGTGGGCTGCGAGAGCAGCTCATAGTTGAGGTCCGAGTGCACCTTGAGGTCGTCGCGCAGATAGCGGTTGGCGATCGCCGAGAAGACGCCGTCGACCTGGAAGCTGGGGTCCATGAAGGCGTAGGGGTAGTCGGGGGCGAAGGCCTCCGAGCCGGGAGCGTTCGGATGGCCGACGTAGCGCGAGTCGAGGACGCCGAGCGCCCGCTTGTCCTTTTCGAGCAGCTTCGCCGCGAAGGTGAAGGGGTCGACGCGTAGGTCGTCGCGCTCGATCTCGTCGGCCGGCAGGCCGGTGTAGCGCGCCATCCGCTCGATGACCGCCTGGCGCTTCGCCTCGGGGAGCGCCGCGCCGCGGAGCAGCGCGTCGTTGTAGTCGCCCATCGCGAACTCCTCCGCCTCGCGGTAGGTGCGCGCGAAGTCGGCCTGGAGCTCGGGGGCGAGCTTCTTGTGGTACCAGGCCGTCGCGGCATAGACCGGGATGTGGAGCGCGTAGGGCAGGTCGTTGCCGGGCTCGGTCGAGAAGACCGCGAAGTTCAACGCCGACGAGATGAGGACGACCCCCGAGAGCGACATGCTGAAACGGCGCTGCAGGTAGTCGGCGAGGCCCGCGGCGCGGATGGTGCCGTAGCTCTCGCCGGCGAGGAAGAGGGGCGAGCCCCAGCGCTCGTGGCGGGTGACGAAGACGCGGATGAGCTCGCCCACCGACTCGACGTCGGCGTGGACCTCGTGGAAGGGCTTCTCCTCGTGGCCCGGCAGGGCGCGGCTGAAGCCGGTCGAGATGGGGTCGACGAAGACGAGGTCGGTCAAGTCGAGGAGCGAGTACGGGTTGGCGACCGGCGCCCACGGCGCGGGGCCCGGGATGCCGTCCTTGTCGACCGGCACCCGCAGCGGGCCGAAGGCCCCCAAGTGGAGCCAGACGGACGACGAGCCCGGGCCGCCGTTGAAGAGGAAGGTGAGGGGCCGCGACCGGTCGGCGCTCTCCTTCTCGAGCAGGTAGGCGACGTAGAACATCCGCGCCTTGGGGCCCTTGCCGTCGTCGCCGACCAGGATATCGCCGGCGAGCGCGCGGTAGCGCAGCGTGCGGCCGCCGATCGTCGCCGTGTGATGGGTCTCGGAGAGCGTCTCGACGGGCTTCGCCTCCGCCTTCCCGCTCTCGGGCTGGGCGTCGGCGGCGAACGCGCGATAGGCCGGCCCGGTGAGCAGCAAGGCGACGGCGAGCGCGGCAGAGCGCCGGATCTTCGTGGGCATGGTTCCTCCTCCTCTGAGTACCGCCTTGTACGCAGACCGGAGGTGGAGGTTACGGGGGTCGAGCAGAGTCCGAGTAGAGTCCGACCATGGCGCTCCTCTCTCGATCGACCCTCCTCGCCGCGCTCCTCTGCCTCGCCGGGGTCGCCGGCGCCGCGGCGCAGCTCGGGGGGCCTCCGCCGGGGCCGCTGCCGCTCTTCCCTCCCGACAACTGGTGGAACCTCGACGTCAGCGGCGCGCCGGTCGATCCCGCGAGCGGCGCCCTCATCCAGTTCATCGGGCCCGACCGCCGGCTCCATCCGGACTTCGGCGGCGACGACCCCGACACGCCGGACGGCATCTTCGGCTTTCCCTACGCGGTGGTGCCCGGCAGCCAGCCGCTCGAGCGGGTGACCTTCGTCCTCTACGGCGACGAGAGCGACGCCGGGGCGCCCGGCCGGCCTCCCGGATATCCCATCCCGCCGGCGGCGCGCACGGCGCCCAAGTGGATCGAGGGCGGGCCGGCGGGCGGCTGCGACGACGCCGACTGCCACCTTCTCCTCGTCGACCGCGACCACCGCCTGCTCTTCGAGCTCTACCAGGCGCACTGGACGGGCGCGCGCTGGGAGGCCGGCTCGGGGGCGATCTTCCCCCTCGACTCGAACGCCCGCCGCCCCGAGGGCTGGACGAGCGCCGACGCCGCGGGCCTGGCGATCCTCCCCGGCCTCGTGCGCTACGACGAGGCCTTCGGCCCCGACCCCATCCGCCACGCCTTCCGCTTCACCGTCCGCTCGAGCAACGGCCACGTCTACCCCGCCTCCCACACGGCGGGCGGCGATCCCGCGGCGCCGCCGCTCGGCGCTCGCCTGCGGCTCAAGGCGGGCAAGGACCTCTCGGGCTACCCGCCGGAGATCCGCAAGATCTTCCAGGCGATGAAGACCTACGGGCTCATTCTCGCCGACAACGGCAGCGACATGTACGTCCAGGGGACCTACGACACGCGCTGGAACAACGACGTGCTGAACCCCGCCTTCGCGAGCCTCAAGGCGTCTGATTTCGAGGTGGTGAAGCTCGGCGTCAAGGGCCCGGCGGCGGGCGTCCCCTGCGCGCCCACCGATACCCGCCTCTGCCTCGGCGGCACGCGCTTCGCCGTCGAGACGGAGTGGACGACGGCCGCCGGCGCCAACGGTCCGGGCCACGCCGTCGCCCTCACCGCCGACACCGGCTACTTCTGGTTCTTCGACCGCGCCAACGTCGAGACCGTCGTCAAGGTGCTCGACGCCTGCGCCGCCTTCGGGCACCGCTGGGTCTTCGCCACCGGCTTGACCAACGTGCTGACGACGATCACCGTCACCGACACGGCGACGGGCGCCGCGCGGCGCTACGACAACCCCCAGTCCACCCCCTTCCGGCCCATCCAGGACACCGGCGCCTTCGCCTGTCCGTAGGGCCGCGCGGACCGCGCGCATTGCTTGCGGCTCGCCAGCCCCGGCCGTAGAGTGCGAGAACGAAAATCGCAGGAACCTCATGAAGGAAGGTGAGATCATGGCCGACCCGATCACGCAGCCCTTCTCCCGCCGCAGGTTCGCCCATCTCTTCGGCGCCGGCCTCGCGGGCGCGGCGCTGGCTCCGCTGGCGCCAGGGACGCCGGAGGCCGGCGCCTCCCCGCTCCTGCGGCTCGTCCGCGCCGCGGCGGCGGACGCCGGCGGCGTCGTGCGCCTGAGCTCGAACGAGAACCCCCACGGGCCCTCGCCCGCCGCCCTGGAGGCGATGCGGCAGGCGTTCGGGCTCGCCTGGCGCTACCCGGACGAGCACATGGACGCGCTCGCCGGGGCGCTCGCCAAGCTCCACGGCGTCGACCGCGGCCAGATCCTCCTCGGCAACGGCTCCTCGGAGATCCTCCGCCTCGCCGCCCTCGCCTTCGCCGCGCCGGGCCGGCCGGTCGTCGCCGCCGATCCGACCTTCGAGGCGATCCTCCACCACGCCGAGGCGGACGGTGCCGGGGCGCTCAAGGTGCCGCTCGCGTCCGGCTACCGGCACGACCTGCCGAAGATGCTCGCCGCGGCGCCCGACCCCGGCCTCCTCTACGTCTGCAACCCCAACAACCCGACGGGGACGGTCACCCCGAAGGACGAGCTCCAGGCCTTCCTGGGTCAGGTCCCGGCGAAGACCATGGTGCTCGTCGACGAGGCCTACCACCACTACGCCGAGAGCGCCGACTACGCGAGCGTGATCCCGCTCCTCGGCGCGCACCCGAACCTCGTCGTCGCGCGGACCTTCTCCAAGGTCTACGGCATGGCGGGGCTGCGCTGCGGCTACGCGGTGGCGAACGCCGAGGCGATCGAGCGGCTGCAGAAGCGCGCGTCCTTCGACAACGTCAACATCATGGCGCTCGCCGCGGCGCAGGCGAGCCTGGGGGATACGGCCCACGTCGAGCGCGGCCGGCGCGAGAACCGCGAGGTGAAGGCGATGGTCTACGCCGGCCTCGAGAAGCTGGGCCTCCACCCCATCCCCTCGGACACCAACTTCTTCATGGTCGACCTCGGCCGCGACGTCGGGCCGCTCATCGCGGCGATGAAGGAGCGGCGGGTAGAGGTCGGCCGGCGCTTCGCCGCGATGCCCAACTGCATGCGCGTCACCGTCGGAACCCGCGCCCAGATGCAGTCGTTCCTGGGCGCGTTCCGGGAGGTGGTGGCGTAGCGACGGTCGTCAGGAGAGTTCGTCCTGGGAGCGCCGGCGTCCCGCCGGCTCTTTCATTCTTGTAACTTGCCGGCGAGACGCCGGCGTTCCCAGACGCTCGACCCCATCGGGGGCAAGCTTCGACGACCTCGGAGATCGGCAAAGTGCTGAGGAGCCAGGAGGACCCCGGGACTGGCGCTCGCCTGGATGAAGGCGGCGAAATGGGTGGGCATCGTTCGCAGGTCATGGGTGACCAGGAGCCTGCCCGCCCTCGCCGCAGATGCCAGGACCTGCTGATCCGACAGGCCGGCAAGCCCCGCCCCGGGGGCCGTCTGGAAGTCGAGGCTCGGTTCCTGGCGAATCGCGGCCAGGACGATTCTATGGTCGAGGTCAGCGTCCGCCTGGAAGCGGATCTTCACGACTGATGCTGTCTGGCGCTGGCGAGCTTCTGGTAGAACGTGGGATCCACGCGATGAGCGGCCTCGCGCAAGCGCTCGTACTCCGTGCGGCTCTCGCGGAGGTAGCCGTCGATGGTGGCCCGGTTGGCGAGGTAGAAGGTGAGGGCGCCATAGACCTGCTCGAGGTCCAGCACCGGGAACGACTGCGCGATGCTCTCGGCGGTCTGACCGCTCAGGAAGGCGTAGACGAGCGAGTCGAGGGATACCCGCGTGCTGGCGACCCAGTAGCCACCTTCACGCTGTTCGACGTACGCTTCCGCGTCCATTGCAGTGTCACTCCGGTCATTCATCCTACCAGGAACACGCGCCGAGATCGGGATCGCCGCGAGCCAGTCTACTTGCTCGGCGCGGGCACCGTTGCGCTCCCGGCCCGCGCTGTCGCGGCCATCATCCGGCGGCTGCGACGGCCACGGCGGGGAGGCGAGGGGGCGGAACGAGGGTCGGCCGGCGCTCGCCGATCTGCTGGCGCCACATGGCGTAGTAGAGGCCCTTCTGGACGAGGAGGTCGTCGTGGCGGCCGGACTCGACGATGCGGCCGTGCTCGAGCACGTGGATGCGGTCGGCGTGGAGCACCGTCGAGAGGCGGTGCGCGATGAGGATGGTGATGAGGTGCCGGCTCGAGGCGACGTCGCGGATGGTGCCGGTGATCTCCTCCTCGGTGAGCGAGTCGAGCGACGAGGTCGCCTCGTCGAACACCAGGAGGCGCGGGTGGCGCAGCAGCGCCCGCGCGATCGACAGCCGCTGCTTCTCGCCCCCCGAGACCTTGACCCCGCCCTCGCCGATCACCGTGTCGAGGCCGCGCTCGGCGCGCGCCAGGAGGCTGTCGCAGGAGGCCTTGGCGAGCACCTCCAGACACTCGGCATCGGACGCGCCGGGGTTGACGAAGAGGAGGTTCTCGCGGATCGACCCCGAGAAGAGCTGCGTGTCCTGGGTGACGAAGCCGATCTGCGCGCGGAGCTCGTCGCGGTCGATCGCCGTCCCCGGCTTGCCGTTGTAGAGGATGCGCCCGCGCCGCGGCGCGTAGAGGCCGACGAGCAGCTTGACGAGCGTCGTCTTCCCCGAGCCGGACGGCCCCACGAAAGCGATCGTCTCGCCGCGCTCGACGTCGAAGGTGACGCCGGAGAGGGCGGGGGCGGAGGCGCTCTGGTGCATGAACTCGACGTCCTCGAAGGCGAGCTCGCCGAGCTCGCCCAGCGGCACCGGCTGCGCCGGCCGCTCCTCGGAGGGCAG
>DATBQN010000165.1:0-6852 GCA_036560825.1 Thermoanaerobaculia bacterium | reverse complement strand
CGAATCCCAGAGATCTACCACCATGAGATTCTCGGTGAGCCGGTGGAGACTCCGATTCCCGACCCGGACCCTCAACGGCTCGCCTCTCTCAAGCACTACCGGAGCCTCATGCCCTTGGCGCAGGACGCGCACAAGCCCATGTTTCTGCTGACCGCCGCGGACGGCGCGATCGGCGGCCATTCGAAGGCCGTGTCCGACTGCTATGTAGACTTCGCACTGCTAGCGTTGGAGATCGCGAACCGCTGCGGGCTCTTTGTGCCGTAAGATCTTGCAGGGTCGCTCGGGCCTCCAGCGCTACCCGCTGTACTTGAAGCCCGCCCCCAGCTTGCGCGCGATGCGGTCGCGGATCCAGTGCGGGTCCCACCATTCGACCGGGTTGACCGGCAGGCCGTCGAGGAGGAGGGTGAAGTGGAGGTGGTCGCCGCCAGCGAGGCCGGTCTGCCCGGAGCGGCCGAGCTCCTGGCCGCGCTCGACCTGCTGGCCCTCGTGGACGCCGATCGCCGAGAGGTGGCCGTAGAGGCTCATCAGGCCGTAGCCGTGGTCGATGACGACCGCGTTGCCGTAGATCCCGAAGAAGCGGGCGAAGAGGACGACGCCGCGGTTCGAGGCCGGCACCGCGTCGCGCTGCACCGAGGCCATGTCGAAGCCGAGGTGGGTCTGCTGGTCGACGGGCTTGCCCTGGTAGATGTAGGTGCGGCGCTGCGCGAAGGCGGCGGTGATCTTGGCGTTGCGCATGGGCAGGAAGGGCTGGCTCCAGAGGAAGGCGCGGGCCGACTTCGCCGCCAGGCCCTGGAGGAAGTCGGCGTCCTTCCGGCGCAGGTCGCCGTTGATCTCGAGGAAGTTCTTCAGCAGGTCGCCCTGGTCGCGCACCTCGGGGCTCTGCGCCAGGATCTCCGGCACCACCTTGTTGAGGAACGCGTCCGTCAGCTGGATGGTGTCGACCTTGACCGGCTTGGGGAAGAACTGGTCGACGAAGGAGACCGCGGCCTCGTTGCCGACGTCGTCCACGGCGACGAGCTTGACCGCCGAGGCGTCCGTGGTGTCCCAGGGCACGGCGTAGAAGGCGAAATGCTGGTGGGGATCGGCGCCCGCGAGCGGGAAGCCCGGGAACCACCAGCTGCCCGAGCGCACACCATCGCGGACCGCGCTGTCGCCGATCCGATAGACGACGACCTCGCAGCCCCCCTGCGCCACGTAGTGCTGCGTCGAGACGACGCTCAGGCTCGGCGGCGCCAGGCGCACGGGGAGCTTGACCTCGGCGACCACCGGGGCGGGCCGGCGGAGCCAGCTCCCCGCCAGCTCGGCGGTGGCGCGCACCGTGGCCTCGCCGCTGCGCAGCCCCTTGACGGTGTCGCGGCCGACGTCGACGGTCAGCTCGCCCGGCGCCGCGTGCCGCCAGAACGCCCACGCCGGATGGGTGGCGAAGCTCTTCTCGCCGACCGGCGTGGTGTCCATCCCCTGGACGAGCTCCACGCGCACTCTCTCCACCCGTCCGGTGTCGTCCAGGCGCACGGTGATCGGGGTCCGCCGGCCGATCCCCTTGGCCGCGGGCTTGAGCTCCAGGCTGGGGGGCGAGCCCACCCAGAACGTCGTCACCAGGCCGATCACCACGACGATGAGCGCCGCGGCGAGCAGCGCGCGCACGAAGCACCCTCCGGGATTACGCTCTTGAGCCATGTCTACCTCGCTTGGGAGTCGGGGGGACGCCGGTCGCCTCGCGCGGCGGCGGGCGCCAGCATACCGCAGGGGTTGGGGTCAGGGGCGCTGCAGGCCGCGCAGGATCTCGCGCTGGGCGGAGTAGGGAGCGCGAGCGGCGTCGAACTCGCCGGGGGTGAGGGCGAGCTCGCTCGCGACCTGGCGGATCGCGGTCTCCTCGCCGCCGGCGATCGAGCCGTCGGCGGCCGCCACCGCGAACAGGCAGGAGAGCAGCATGAGGCGCTCCTCGCGGCTCGCGATCTCCTTGAACTCGCGGGTGACGAGGAAGTTCTCGGTGCCGCCGAAGAGCCGGCTCTGGCTCTTGGCGATCTGCACCGCGAGCACCGCCTGCTCCTCGGGGAGCTCCGCGTGCTCGACGAGCAGACGCTCCATGGCGCGGGTCTCGGAGTCGGAGATGTCGAGGTCGGCGTTGGCGACGCGGGAGAGGATGAAGGCGAAGGCGGCGACCCAGCGGGCGCGCTCGCGCGGCAGGGCGTCGAGCTCGCGGACGATCTTCCGCACCGTCTCGGTGTCCCCCTCCGAGGCCCGGCGCTCGCCGTGCGTGTGGGCCCGCAGCCGGTCGAGGATCGACATCCCGCGATGTTAACACCCTGCCCCGCCCCGCATTTGCGCCCTCGGGAGGAAGGGCCGATAATCGATCCGCCCGGCGGGCAAAGCTCTTGCAAGCCGAAGCGTCGGACCAAGCAAAGGAGAACATGGATGAACCTCTACGTAGGTAACCTCTCGTACCGACTCTCCGAGGACGAGCTCAAGGAGGCGTTCGAAGAGTTCGGCCAGGTATCCTCCTGCACCATCATCAAGGACCGCGTCACCGGCGAGTCCAAGGGATTCGGCTTCATCGAGATGCCGGAGAAGTCGGAGGCGGAGGCCGCGATCAGCGGGCTCAACGGCAGGGACCTCAAGGGGCGCAAGCTGAACGTGAACGAAGCGCGTCCGCGGGAGAATCGCCCGGCCGGCGGCGGGGGCGGCGGCGGCGGGATGGGCCGGGGGTCGCGCGAGGGCAGCGGCGGCATGGGCGGCGGCCGCGGCCGCTGGTGAGACGCATCCTCGATCGGAGCCCAGCGGACCGGGAACGATCGCCAACCCATCCTCTCGGCTGACGGACCGGGGCGCACCGACCCCGGCGATTGTCCTTTTTGCTCCCCCGCCTCAGGGGCGCTGCAAGGATTGCCACCCCCGACCTCGCACGGGCGCCTCGCGCGGGCCTCAGGCCCAGGGGCGCGAGATCACGCAGGCGTTGACGCCGCCGATCCCCATCGACAGCTTGCCGGCCGCGCCGGCCGGCGCCGCGCACGGCTCGTCGAAGACGAAGAGGCCGTGGACGGCGGCGATCTCGGGGTTGAGCTCCCCGCGGGAGAGGGGTGTCGGGTAGAGCCGGCCGCGCTCGTGGCCGAGGTACTGCGCGGTGAGCTCCCAGCCCCCGCCCGCCCCCATGCCGTGGCCGAAGGTCCCCTTGCGCGCCGTCACCAGGACGCCGGCGGGGAGGACCGCGCGCAGCGTCTCGACCTCGCGATAGTCCCCCGGGGTGGCGGTCGCATGGAGGTCCCAGCTCGCCACCTCGCGGGGAGCGACGCCGGCGGCCGCCAGAGCCTCGCGGATGGCGGTGGTCGGACCCTCGACGGACGGCGTGATGATGTGGTCGGCATCGGAGGAGACGCCGACCGCCACCGGCTCCATGCCGAGCGGGCGGAAGCCGCGCGAGAGCATGTGCTCGAGGTCGCCCACGATCCACAGCACCGAGCCGCCGGCGACGTGGGTGCCGCGCAGGCCGGTCAGCGGCTTCGAGACCGCGGCGGCGGAGGAGATGACGCGCGCGCCGTAGAAGGCGCCGACGGTGAGCGGATGGGGGGGAGGGTCGGTGGCGCCGACCACCACGGCCTTGGCCTCGCCGTGGCCGATGGCGTCCATGGCGAGCTTGAGCGCCACGCCGAAGGTCGAGCAGGCGGCGACCGGCGCGAAGGCGAGGCCCCGGATGCGGCCGAGCATCGAGACCTGGGACGCCGGCGTGTTGTGGATGTTCCACACCACCTCGGCGGGGACGGCGCGCCAGGGCGGGGTCGGCGCGCCCCAGCGCTGCTGCAGGCGCGCCTGCCGGCGCTGCCGCTCCTTGAGCACCGAGAGCTTGGCGCTCTCCACCTCGCCGCGCACGGCCAGCGACTCGATGTCGGCGAGCTCCTCGAGGTAGCGGCGGAGGTCGGGCGAGCGCTCCGCCCAGAACCGCCACCAGGCGGCCTCGGTATCCTCAGGATCCTCCGGGTCCTCGGAGTCCTGGGAATTGGCCGCCACGGGCGGCGCGGGAGCGCCGGGCACCGGTCTCCCGGCGCGTTGAGCGGCGAGCTCGGGGCTCCGCTCGCCCCAGAAGCGGTCCCAGCGGCGCTGCGCCCGGTCGAGGGCCAGCGACGCGCCGGCGAGGGTGCCGATCGCGCCGATCCCGGTGCCGAGATAGACCCGCGCCTGGGTCCCCAGCCGCGCCAGCTCCTCCTCGATCCCGGGGTTTTGGCCCAGGGCCTGGATGAAGGCGCCGATCGCATAGAGGGTCGGCGCCGCCATCTTCTCCTCGAGCTGGCGGAAGCGGTTGGGCGGGAAGCGCGCCTCGATCCAGCCCCGGTAGTCGGCGAAGGAGAACTCCGGCGTGCCGACGAGGAAGTTGTCGGGACCGAAGCCGTTGAACGGCGCCAGCCAGCTCGCCGCGCCGGCGAGGTTGGCGGCGAAGGCGTCGACGTTGGGCGAGCGCGGGGCGACGACGCCCCACCCGAAGATCCCGACTCTCTGCAGGCCCGCTCTCCTTTCGGTCGCGAGGGGCCTGCGATCCTCTCACATGCGGCCGATCCGGATGCCGCCGTTGGTGGTCGAGATCTCGATCTTCCCGCCGCCGCCGTTCAGCTCGCCCTCGAGGTGGTTGCGGCGCCCGATCTTGCCGTGGACGGTGAGCGGCAGGCCGCTCTCGATCTCGCCGTTGACGGTCCGCGCGGTGAGCGAGGCACGGGCGTCGCGCGGCAGGCGGAGGGTGACGGCGCCGTTGGTGCTGGTGAGCTTCGCCGTCTCGCCCGGGGCGAGCGCGGCGAGCTGGACCTCGATCTCGCCGTTCGTGGTCGAGGCCCTGACGGCGCCGCCGGCGCTGGTGACGGAGATGGCGCCGTTGACGCTCGAGAGCTCGAGCGCGCCGCGGACGTCCGCCGCCAGGAGGGCGCCGTTCACCGTCTTCAGGCGTGCGTCGCCCTCGGTGCCATGCGCGCCGACGGCGCCATTGACGGTGGCGACCCTGAGCTTGGCGCTCCTGGGGACGTCGATCAGGTAGGAGACGCTCATGTCGGTCGAGCCGCCGCCGGTGAGCCAGGAGAGGAGGCCGTTCGCGGCGCTCGGGTAGCGGGTCTCGACCTTGACCTCGGACGGGCTCGGCGTGACGCGGATCTCGATCGCCTTGAGGAGGTCCTTGGCGTGCGCCTCGCTTGCCGCCTTGACGTGCTTGGTGGCGGTGACCCGCACCTCGGCGCGGTCCCAGGCGGTGACCGCGACCTCGCCGTTGACGTTGTCGAGCGCGAAGGTCCCCCCCGCGGCCAGCGGGTAGGTGTGCTCGAAATGCTCGTTCAGGGTGGCGGCCGGGGCCGCTTGAGCGGCGGCGGCGATCCAGGCGAGGAGGACGAAGGGCAGGGCTTTGAGGGCGGCTCGTGGCATGGGTCTCGCTCCTTTCGATTCGCCCTACGGCGCCTGCCGAGGAAAGGTTGCGCGCCGGCGAAACATTACGCCCGGAGGCGGGTGTTGTAGCCTGTGCAAGGAGGGTGCGACGTGTCCGGACGGCAGATCACCGACGACCTCGAGGCGCTGCTCGAGGTACTCCCCCCGCACCTCAAGCGGGCGCTCGAGGAGCGCCAGGGGGACGAGCCGCTGATCGAGGTCGTGCTCGACCTCGGGCGGCTGCCCGAAGCGCGCTTCCCGGAGCGCGGGGAGGACCTCTCGCCCGAGCCGATCACCCGCCAGGACATCGCCTACGTCGTCGAGCGGATCGGCCGCTTCGGCAAGGACAACCGGGCGGGCATCGAGCGCACGCTCCACCGCATCTCGGCGATGCGCAACCGGGTGGGTGAGGTGGTCGGCCTCACCTGCCGGGTCGGCCGCGCCGTCTTCGGCACCGTCGACATCCTGCGCGACGTCATCGAGGCCGGCGAGTCGATCCTCCTCCTCGGCCGCCCGGGGGTGGGCAAGACGACCCTCCTCCGCGAGGCGGCGCGGGTGCTCGCCGACGAGCTCGGCCATCGGGTGATCGTCGTCGACACCTCGAACGAGATCGCCGGCGACGGCGACATCCCCCACTCGGGCATCGGCCGCGCCCGCCGCATGCAGGTGCCGGCGCCCGAGCTCCAGCACGCGGTGATGATCGAAGCGGTCGAGAACCACATGCCGCAGGTGATCGTCATCGACGAGATCGGCACCGCCGCCGAGGCCCTGGCGGCGCGCACCATCGCCGAGCGCGGCGTGCAGCTGATCGCCACGGCGCACGGCAACAGCCTCGACAACCTGCTGCAGAACCCCACCCTCTCGGACCTCGTGGGAGGCATCCAGGCGGTGACGCTCTCCGACGACGAGGCGCGGCGGCGGGGCACCCAGAAGACGGTCCTCGAGCGCAAGGCGCCGCCCACCTTCGACGTGGTGATCGAGATCCAGGACCAGGACACCCTCGCCGTCCACCACGACGTCGCCGAGGTCGTCGACCGCTTCCTGCGCGACGTCCCGCTCCGCCCCGAGGTCCGGGTGCGGACGGCGGCGGGCGGGGTCGAGATCCGCCGGCCGGCGAGCGGCCGTGCGGCCCGCACCCCGTCGACCTCTGCGGCGGCTGCGGCCGCGGCGATCTCCGCGCCGGGGAACGGCGCCGGAGCGCTCCCGTCGCCCGGCTCCGGCGAGCGGCCGCCGCGCGGGCGCACGGTGCGCCTCTTTCCGTACGCCGTGGCGCGGGCGAAGCTCGAGCGCGCGCTGCGCAAGTTCCGCGTCCCCGCCTATCTGGTGGAGGATCCCGACGAGGCGGACATGGTGGTGACCCTGAAGTCGCAGGAGCGGCGGCAGCCGCACAAGGTGCGCGACGCGGCGGCGCGCGGCGTGCCGATCCACATCGTGCGCAGCAACACCGTCACCCAGATGGAG
>DATBQN010000164.1:0-3931 GCA_036560825.1 Thermoanaerobaculia bacterium | reverse complement strand
GTGCCGCCGTAGACGTAGTGGATCGGCGTGCCGACGGCGCCGGTCCACTGGTGCAGGACGTTCTGGTACTCGGCGAAGCCGCCGCCGGCGAGCCCGTCCTGCCCCTTGGCGTCGGCAAAGAAGGTGACGCTCTCGCCGTGGGCGAAGGGCCAGCGGAGGTTGAGACCGCCGTCGACGAAGAGGTTGAACTGGCCTTGGACGTTCTCCAGCTCGCCCGGCGCGAGCACGGCGAAGTAGTCGGCCGGCCGCACGACGCCGCTCGCGCGGTCGGCGAGCCAGCTCGTGAAGAGCGCGCGGTCGCGGGGGTGATCGACCCCGGGCCGGGCGTCCGGCGCTCCGGCCGGCGAGGTCGTCCACTGGCTGGCGTCGGCGAGGTCGCGGATCGCGATCTCGCGGCCGCTCGACTCGACCTCGTGAAAGGCGCCGAGCAGGAAGTGCAGGACGGCGTACGAGCCGTCCGCGCGCGGGGTGAGGAAGAGGAGCGCGCGGTCGCCCTCGCGATAGCGCGGGGCGCCCCAGATCTTCAGCCCGAGGCCGCCGGGGCGCACGCCGCCGAGGACGCGGACGACGAGCGAGCTGCCGGCCGCATAGCCCTTGAGGACGCGGTCGACGGTGAGCGTGTAGTCGGTGGACGGTGCGCCGATGGGCGGCGCCGGCCCGACGGCGGCGATCCGCCCCTCGACGATGAGCGGCGCCTGATCGGCCAGCGCTTCGTCGGCGACCATGACGAACGACGTCGCGCCCGCCGGCGGGGAGGCGATGCCGGCGACCATGGCGGCGATCGTGATGGCGGTGATACCCAGGTTCTTGGCTAGGCGAGAACCTTCTCTCATGGCGTATCCTCTTGGTTTTTTGGTGTCAGGGGAAAAAGCCGGACGGTGGCGAGCGAATCCGCCCGCTGAGGAGCGCGGACGACCGCGATCCGCCCGCCACCGTCCGGGGTTACCGGGCGCGCTCATCAGAAGATGTAGCGCACCCGGCCCGCGATCGTTCGCGGCGGGATCACGTGCGTCCCGCCGAAGACGGACTGAAAGTTGTAGAGCCCGCTCTCGTCGAAGGCGTTCAGGAGGTCGAGCTGGAGCTCGAGCGGCAGGCCGAAGCGCTGCAGCCGCGCGCCGAGCGAGAAGCTCCAGATCGTCCGCGACTTGATCCGCTGCGGGCTCTCGTCGAAGCGGATGAAGGGGAGCGCGTAGGCGGTGTCGGGGCTGGCGAGGACGTCGGCCGGGGTGCCGGCGTCGGTCACCAGCCCGGAGTCGTAGCGCTGGGTGACGCCCAGCCAGAAGGCGTTCCCCGGCAGGTCCCAGAAGGCGCCGAGCTGCTCCTGGAGGTCCTGGTCGTGGTCGATGAGGAACGGGCCCGCGGTCAGTGAGTCGAGCGCGCCGGCGTCGAGGAACAGGCCGCCGACGAACGGCGGGTCGTAGATGGCATGGACGTGGCCCAGCGAGAGATAGCCGCGCAGACCCTTCCACGGGCCGGCGTCGAGGCGCGCGTTCCAGCCCGAGAGGTCGCCGGCCTTGAAGTTCAACGGGAAGACGATGCCGGTGTTGAAGAACTGGTCCTGGTCCGCGGCATTCTCGACCTTGCGCTTCCAGTAGGAGAGGTCGAGGCGCAGCGCCGGGCCGATGCCCTGCTGGACGCCGACGTTGTAGGAGTCGTGCCGCTCGGAAGGGTTGAAGATCTGGCCGAAGCCGAGCTGCCCCGATCCCTGCACCTGGGGCGGCACGATCGCCGCCGCCTGCGCCGACGAGGAGAGCAGGATGTTCTCGTACTCCGGGGTGATGAACATGCGGTCGTACGAGGCGCGGAAGACCGTCTTGGTGGCCGCCAGGTAGTAGGCGACGCCGATCCGCGGCTGCACCAGGCTCTCGGTGGTGAACAGGCGGTTGTCGTCGTAGCGTACGCCGGCGTTGACGGTGAGGCCCCCCCAGCGCAGGGTGTCCTGGCCGTAGAGCGCCCCGTAGGTCCCCGCCCTCCGGCCCTGGAAGTCGAACTCGCGGCCGCCGCGCGTCAGGTCGTAGGGCGCCAGGTTGGGGTTGTAGCCGTCGGCCGCGGGGTCGTTGAAGCCCGCGTCGGTGATGCCGAAACGGAAGGACTCGCGGATGGGGAAGCGCTTCCACTGGCCCCCCACCTTGAATTCGTTGGCCCCCGCCGCCTGGGACCATGAGGCGCTCACTCCCTCGTTGCCGAGCGAGCGGTTCTGCTCCGCGGTGACCGGCGTGTCGCCGGCCGAGGGGTCGAGGCTCAGCCGGTTGTCGCGGCCGTAGACCTGACCCTCGACGACGGAGCTCCCCGACACCACCCGCTGGTAGCCGAGGTTGGCGTTCCAGTCGGTCGAGGCGACGCGCTGGTCCTGGCCGGCGGCCTGCTGCGACGGCAGGTTGGTGACGTCGCGGTCGGTGCGGCCGCCGCTGCCTGTGAAGCGCAGCGAGCCCGAGCTGTCCGCGCTCGCGAGGTCGTAGCGCAGGAAGCCGCGGCGGGTCATCCCGTGGTTGTGGAAGTCGTCGAAGGAGACGGGATCGAGGAAGCGGTCGGAGACCGAGCCGTCGAGGTCGAGGAAGATCCCCGAGCGGGACGTTCCATGCCCGAGGGCGAGCGAGCCCTCGGCGGTCGAGAAACGGGCGCCGCCGGCCGTCGCGTCCCCCTTCCAGCCGTTCTGGCCGAGGGCCGAGCGGGTGGTCAGGTTGATGACGCCGTAGGACTTCTCGCCGTACTCGGCGGGCACGCCGCCGGTGACGATCTCCACCCCCTGGGCGATCGCCGGGTTGAGCGAGTTCGAGAAGGTCACCCCCACCTGGTCGCCGATCGGCTGGCCGTCGATCACCAGGAGCTGCTGCGAGTGGCCGCCCTGGAAGTGATAGCGGCCGTTCTCGTCCTGGCTGAAGCCGGGAGCGGAGAGCACGATCTGCTCGAAGGCGCGCGAAGCGACCGCGGCGGGGAAGCGCCGCACCAGCGACTTGTCGATGTCGGTGTGGGTCGAGGAGTCGTCGGTCTCGAGCGCCACCGGCTCGCGCTCGGCGGTGACCGTCGTCGACTCGGCGAAGCCCGCCGTCAGCTTGACCTCGCGCTCCACGGGGATGGTGCCGCGCACGTCGAGATCGAGGTGCGCGGCCCGGAAGCCGTCGAGCGAGACGATCAGGTGATAGGGGTTGTCGGGGACGTTGGTGAAGCGGAAGCCGCCGTCGTTGCCGGAGACCGCCTGCTCGCGATAGCCGAGCAGGTCGTTGGCGAGCGCCACGTCGGCGCCGGGCAGCGGAGCGCCGTCGGGACCGACGACGCGGCCGCGCACCTGGCCGGCGTGCGCGGCGGCGGGAAGAACGAGGGCGAGGGCAAGAAGGGCGAGGGCGGCCGCCGCCAACGCGTGCGGCGGAGCCGTCCTGCAACGCGACAGTCGAGACAGGTTCATGCACGACCTCCAAAAGCTGCCGGGGGACGTCAGGACGTCCGCCGCGGCGGTTCGTGAGCGCGGGCGTGCCACCGGGCACGCGCCGCGGTGATTCCTGGGAGCGGGCGCTCAGAGGAGCGCGCCGCAGGGCGCCGCAGAGTTACGGCGGCGGCCAGGGACCGCGAACGCTTACGGGGAGGTCAGGCGAGAGGCGGGGCGCGCGCCGCGCGCGGGCGCGCGAAACGCCACTCGGGAGCGCGCGGCGCGACGACCGCGATGCGCTCGGCGAGCTGGGGCGCCGCGAGGCCGGCGACGGGGATGAGCCGGACGCCGCGGGTCTGCGTGCGGAGGAGGCACGCGGGACAGGCGGGTATGTCGAGGGAGAAGGCCGCCTCGACGTGGGTCGAGGTGACGGGGTGGCCGGTCTCGGGAACGGCGAGCGTGAGGCCGGCGGCGCTCGACTCGAGCGACTCCCCCGCCGGATGGATCTCGAGCGCGGTCGACAGGCTGAGACCGGCGAGGAGCCACGCCCAGAGAGACCGCGCCAGG
>DATBQN010000163.1:0-5509 GCA_036560825.1 Thermoanaerobaculia bacterium | reverse complement strand
AAGACGAAGACCAGCCGTTCGATCGTCCGCTTCTCGGCCATCTGATCCTCCCTCCCGAGCTTCGACGTGCCCGCGCTGGGCGGGCGGGGTTGTTCGCTGTCACCCCGTGAGTCCTCGCGGCGGGCCGCGAGTTCAAGTCCCGGCGCCGCAAGGCGCTTCAGGCTGCCTCCGCAAGGCGCTTCAGGCTGCCCGCGAGGCTCTCAGGCGGCCTCCTCGAGCACCTCGGCGAAGAACGCTTCGACCGCCTGGAGAAAGCTCTCGACGTCGGGGAGCTGCTGGATGCTCTGCCGGAGCCGGCGCCCGTTCGGCAGGCCGTGGGTGTACCAGCCGGTGAACTTCCGCAGCTTGTGGAGCGCGTACATCGAGCTCTCGCGCTCGGCCACCATGCGGAAGTGGCCGAGGATGAGGTCGCGGCGGTCGGCGAGGGTGGGCTCGGCCACGGCGCCGCGCGAGAGCCGGGCGGCGATCTGCCGGAAGATCCACGGGTTCACCGTCGCCCCGCGGCCGACCATCACGCCGTCGCAGCCGGTCGCCGCGAGCAGGCGGAGGGCGTCGTCGGCGCTCCGCACGTCGCCGTTGCCGATCACCGGGATCGCCAGGGTCTCCTTCAGCCGGGCGAGGTGGCTCCAATCGGCCTCGCCGGTGAACATCTGGCGCGCCGTGCGCGCGTGCATGGCGACCGCGGCGACGCCGTTGTCCTGGCAGATCCGGCCGAGGTCGAGGTAGCTGCGCCGGGCGTCGTCCAAGCCGACGCGGAACTTGACCGTCAAGGGGATCGAGATCGCCCGGCGCACCGTCTTGACGATCGTCTCGGCGAGGCCGAGGTCGCCCATCAGCGCGGCGCCGGCGCAGCCCTTGAGGACCTTGTTCGCCGGGCAGCCCATGTTGATGTCGCAGACGTCGGCCCCCAGCTCCTCGACCACCCGCGCCGCCTCGGCCATGGTGGCGGCGTCGGAGCCGTAGATCTGGATGGCCAGCGGGCGCTCCTCGGACGAGAAGGTCATCAGCTCGCGCGTCCGTCCGTTGCCGGAGACGATCGCCTTCGAGGAGATGAACTCCATCGACACCACCCCGACGCCGCCGATGCGGCGCACGATGAGCCGGAAGTCGCGGTCGGTCACCCCCGCCATGGGCGCCAGCCACAGCGGCGGATCGACGCGGACGCCTCCGACGTCGACGGGCCGGACCTCGATGCCGAGCCGCTCGGCGATCGCGTTCTCGCTCATCACCGCCGATTCTACGGGGATTGCGAGCCCTTTGGACCGGTCGGAGGGCTCGGCGGCGCCGGGGCGGGCGGATCCGCCGGAAGGCCCGCGGCGAGCGAGGCCGGCCCTCGGCGCGCGGCGCGGCCGAGGAAATAGGTGAGAAGAAGGCCGATCAGCCCCCACTGGAGGCCGCCGAGGAGGAAGCTGCCCAGGAGGAGCCGGCGCCCGGTGAGCTGAAGGAAGGCGAGCGAAGTGGGGAAATCGGTCCAGATCAGCAGATTCCCGCGCCCGAAGCCGCCCCAGGAGCGCCAGATCCAGAGCACCATCAGGGTGTGGAGGAAGAACACCCCGAGGAAGGCGTGGCGGAGGGCGAGGGTCATCCTGAGACTCATCGCCGTTAGCATATCCGCAAGCTCGAGCTGCGACGCTGCGACCTCTCGGTTCCCCGGGTCCTGCCGGGAACCCGCGGGATATCATCATCGGATGACCGTGACAGCGAACGAGCCCGCGGCGCCGGCCGCCCGACGCCCGGCGCCGGTCGGGGTCGACCTCCTCGCGGCAGGGCTCCTGCCGCCCATCCCCGCCGCCTTCCTCAAGGGGTACGACCTCGACCTGCTGGCGCCGCTCGGCTTCCTCGCCCCAGGCGAGCAGCCGGACTTCGGGGCGGATTTCGCGGCGGGCTTCGGCCGCCGCCGGCAGGGCGGCGATCCGGGCGCCCTCCGCGCGCTGGCGGACGGCCTCGCCGTCGCCAACCGCGGCTACGGCCATCCGCGGGCGGACGAGCTCGCCTCCCGGCTCGCCGATCCCGCGGTGCGGGTGGTGATCACGGGGCAGCAGCCGGGGCTCCTCGGCGGGCCGCTCTACACCTTCTCCAAGATGATGGCGGCGGCGCGCTGGGCGGCGGCGCTCGAGGCGCGCGGCGAGCGGGCGGTGGCTCTCTTCTGGGTGGCGACCGAGGACCACGACTGGGCGGAGGTGGCGGGCGCGACCTTCCAGACGCCCGAGGGGCCGAAGACCTTCGACCTCGGTGCCGACCCCGAGCCGCTGACGCCGGTCGGGATGCGGACCTTCGGCCCGGCGGTCGACGGCGTGCTCGCGGCGCTCGGCGCCGCCCTCCCCGGCGACCTCTACGCCGACTGGATCAAGGCGCTCGGCCGCTGGTACCGCCCGGACGCCCGCTTCGGCGAGGCGTTCTGCCGGCTGATGATCCATCTCCTCGGCGACCGCGCGCCCCTCCTCGTCGACGCCATGCACCCGGCGCTCAAGGCGGCGGAGCGGCCGTGGCTCAGGCGCCTCGTCGAGCGCCGCGTCGCGGTCGAGGAGGCGCTCGCCGCCCGCGACGCCGCGATCGCCGAGCGCGGCTTCCCCCTCCAGGTCACGCCGCAGCGTGCGGCCTCCCCGCTCTTTCTCTTCCAGAACGGCGAGCGGCGGCGGATCGAGTGGCGGGGAGCGGACGGCTTCACATTGCGCGGCGTCGAGGGGAAGGGCGGCAGCATCGCCGATCTCCTGCGCACCATCGAAGAGAACCCCGGCGTCGTCTCCGCCGGCGTGCTGGCGCGCCCCGCCATCCAGGACGCGGTCTTCGGCAGCGCGCTCTTCCTCGTCGGTCCGGGCGAGCTCTCCTACCTGCCGCAGGCGGCGGCGACCTACGCCGTGCTCGAGGTGCCGCCGCCGGTCGCCGCCCTCCGCCCCCAGGCGCTCATCCTCGAGGAGCGGCAGGCGGAGAAGCTCGCCGAGGCGGGCGTCGCCCTCGCCGGCCTCCTCGGCGATCCCCAGGCGCTCGACCGCGCGCGGGCGGTCGCCGGCGGCGGCGACATCGTGACGCCGGTGCGCCAGAGCGTCGAGGCGTCGATCGGCGAGCTGCGCGCGGCGGCCCTCGCCCTCGATCCCAACCTCGAGCGGCCGTACGAGAAGACCCGCGAGCAGATCCTCCGCGCCCTCGACCTCTTCGCCGAGAAGGCGCTCGCGGTCGCCGCCCGCCGCGACGAGGTGCAGACCCGGCGCCTGAGCCAGCTCCGCGAGGCCATCCTGCCGCTCGGCCGGCTCCAGGAGCGGGTGATCTCGACCGCCTACTTCGGCGCCCGCTACGGGCCGCGCCTCGCCGCGAGCTTCTGGGAGCAGATGGGGCTCGACCCCCGGCGGCTCCAGGTGGTGGCGCCATGAAGCTCGACGTGCTCGCCGTCGGCGCCCATCCGGACGACGTCGAGCTCGGCTGCGGCGGCACCCTGGCCCTCCTCGCCCGCGCCGGCCGGCGGGTCGGCATCCTCCACCTGACGCGCGGCGAGCGCGGCACCCGCGGCACGCCGGAGGAGCGCCTGGCCGAGGCCGAGCGCGCCGCCGAGGCGCTGGGAGCCTCCGACCTCGCCTTCCTCGACTGCGGCGACGGCGGCCTGCGCACCGGCGAGGAGGAGGAGGACGCGTTGATCGAGGTGCTGCGCGCCTGGCGGCCCGACCTCGTCCTCTCGCCGACGCCGCACGACCGCCATCCCGACCACACCCGCGCCCACCGGCTCGTCGAGTCGGCCTGCTTCTACTCTGGCTTGCGGGAGCGCGGCCATCCCGCCAAGGACCGCGAGCCGCACCGCCCGGCGGCGGTCTTCTCCTTCATGCAGCACGACCCCTTCGAGCCCAGCTTCATCGTCGACGTGACGGCGACCTGGGAGGTCAAGCGCCTGGCGCTCGCCGCCTACCGGAGCCAGCTCTATCAGGCGAGCGCGGGGGGCGAGGAGGCCCGCGCGGCGCCGCCCACCAAGATCGCCAGCCCGGAGTTCTCGCTCATGGTCGAGGGGCGCGCGCGGCACTTCGGCATCCTCGTCGGCGGCGCCTACGGCGAGCCCTTCTGGAGCCGGCTGCCGCTCGCCGTCGCCGATCCGTTCCTCATCCTGCCGGGAGGGGTGCGATGAGGGTGGGGATCTCCTGCTACCCGACCTACGGCGGCTCGGGGATCGTCGCCACCGAGCTCGCCATGGCCCTCGCCCAGGGCGGCGACGAGGTCCACGTCATCAGCTACGCCCTGCCGTCGCGCCTCAACTTCGTCACCTCGAAGCTCTTCTTCCACGAGGTGATCGTCCCCCTCTACCCGCTCTTCGACTACCCGCCCTACCCGCTGGCCCTGGCGACCAAGATGGTCGAGGTGGCGCGCCACAGCGGCCTCGACGTGCTCCACGTCCACTACGCGATCCCCAACGCCGTCTCGGCCGTCCTCGCCAAGCAGATCCTGGCGCCGCTGCCGCTCCCCGTGGTGACGACCCTCCACGGCACCGACGTGACCCTCGTCGGCAACGACCCCAGCTATCTCGAGACCACCCGCTTCGGCATCGTGCAGAGCGACGCGGTGACGGCGGTCTCGGAATCGCTCCGCCGCACGACGGTCGAGCAGCTCGGCATCCAGAGCCGTATCGACGTGGTGCCCAACTTCATCGATCCGGCGCGTTACGAGGAGGCGCGCAAGCTGCCCGGCGCGCGGCGCTGGGCCAAGCCGGGCGAGCGGATCCTCGTCCACATCTCGAACTTCCGGCCCTTGAAGCGGGTGCTCGACGTCGTCGCGGTCTTCGAGCGCGTCCTCCGCGAGGTGCCCTCGCGCCTGCTCATGGTGGGCGACGGGCCCGACCGCCCGAAGGTCGAGCAGTACTGCCGCGAGCACGGCATCTGCAACTCCATCACCTTCGTCGGCAGCCTGCCGCTGGTCGAGGAGGTGCTGGTGGGCGCCGATCTCTTCCTCCTCCTCTCGGACACCGAGTCGTTCGGCCTCTCGGCCCTCGAGGCGCTGGCCTGCGAGGTGCCGGTGGTGGCGACCGCGGTCGGCGGCCTGCCCGAGGTGGTGATCGACGGCGAGACCGGCTACCTGTTGCCGGTGGGCGACGTCGACGGCATCGCCGCGGTGGCGCTCGGGCTCCTCAAGGACGAGGCCCTCCGCCGCCGCTTCGGCGCCGCCGGCCGCCGGCGCGCGGTCGAGGTGTTCAGCCAGGATGCCGTCGTCGCCCGATATCGGGAGATCTACCAGCGAGTCCTTGGCTGAGTGTCTCTCCCCCGCCCTTTAAGTCTTCTCTCTCATGTTCGGTTTTCTTGTGCGGGAGCGGCGGGCTTGTGTAGACTGCTGCGGGAAATCAGGCTTTCCAGACTCGCCATCGTCACGCTCGCCGAAAGGAGAAGTCTGCGATGAGTGATCTAACCCCGCCGCCCCCTCCCAGCTACGCGCCTCCTCCACCGCCGCCCGCGGGGGGAGCCGTCAGCCCGAACCGCAAGGTGATGATCGTGCTGTCCTATCTCTGGCTCCTCGCGCTCATCCCGCTGCTGGTCGAGAA
>DATBQN010000162.1:0-4263 GCA_036560825.1 Thermoanaerobaculia bacterium | reverse complement strand
TCGCGGGCGACCAGCCGGTAGGCGAAGACCCGCCGCGTCTGGCCGATGCGGTGGGCGCGGTCGATCGCCTGCGCCTCGACGGCGGGGTTCCACCAGGGGTCGAGCAGATAGACGTAGTCGGCGGCGGTGAGGTTGAGGCCGAGCCCGCCGGCCTTGAGGCTGATGAGGAAGAGGCCGCAGCCGGGGTCGGACTGGAAGCGCTCCACCCGCTCCTCGCGGTCGCGCGTGTGGCCGTCGAGGTATTCGTAGGCGATCCCCTCGCGGTCGAGGCGCTGGCGGAGGAGCGCGAGGAAGCTGGTGAACTGCGAGAAGACGAGCGCCTTGTGCCCTTCCTCGAGCACCTCCCGGAGCTGCGGCAGCAGGACGTCGAGCTTTGCCGAAGGCTCGTCCGCCGCGTCGCGCTCGAGGAGCGCCGTATGGCAGGCGGCCTGGCGCAGGCGGAGGAGCGCCTCGAGGACGAGGATCTTGGCCCTTCCCAGGCCGCGGTCGTCGATGCGCGCGGCGAGCGCGCCCCGGTAGTGGTCGCGCAGCTCGTCGTACAGGCGGCGCTGCCGCGCCGGGAGCTCGCAGTAGAGGGTCTGCTCGACCTTCGCCGGCAGCTCGGCGGCGACCTGCCCCTTGGTGCGCCGCAGGATGAAGGGGCGCAGGGCGCGGGCGAGCCGTCCCCGCATCTCCTCGTCCGGGCTCGACCTCGCCCGCAGCAGCGCCGAAGCGCCCAGCAGGCCGGGGTTCAGGAACTCGAGCAGGCTGCCGAGCTCCCCCAGGTGGTTCTCGATCGGCGTGCCGGTGAGCGCCAGCCGGTGCCTGCCCTTGAGGAGGCGGGCCGCCTTGGCCGACTGGCTGTCGCGGTTCTTGATCGCCTGCGCCTCGTCGAGGACGACGTAGTCGAACTCGATGGCGCGGAGGATCTCGAGGTCTCGCCGCACCGTGCCGTAGGTGGTGACGACGAGGTCGTGGCCCTCGCTGCCGTCCAGGGCCGCGGCGTCGCGCCGGCGCGCGGCTCCGCTATGGCCGAGCACGCGCAGCCCGGGGGCGAAGCGCGCCGCCTCGGCCAGCCAGTTGAAGGCGACCGAGCGTGGGGCGACGACGAGCGAGGGGCCCCGCCCTCCCTTTCCCTCCGCCCCCTCCTGGCGGCGCGACTCGAGGAGGGCGAGCACCTGCACCGTCTTGCCCAGCCCCATGTCGTCCGCGAGGCAGCCGCCGAATCCCAGCTCGCGCAGGGAGTGGAGCCAGCCGAGGCCGGCGCGCTGGTAGTCGCGGAGCTCGCCCGCGAAGCCCGGGGGCGCCTCGGCGGGCACCACGTCGGCGCAGCGCGCGAGCCGCTCGCGGACGCGCGCGAAGTCCTCGTCGCAGGTCGCCGCGGGCTCGGCGGCGAGGAGCGCGTCGAGCACGGAGACCTGCGCGGGCTCGAATCGCAGGTGTCCGCCGGCCGCCCGGCCGCACCCGGCGAGACCCGCGAAGCGCCGCAGCCATTCCTCCGGCAGTAGCCCAAGGCTGCCGTCCTCCAAGGGCACGAAGCCGTCGCCGCGCGCGAGAGCGGCGAGGAGCTGGGGAAAGCGGGCGGTCTCGCCGCCGAACTCGACGCCGCCCTGGAGCTCGAACCAGTCGATGCCCGACGCGACGCGCACCTCGATCGGCCCGGGCGCGCGGTAGGGCTTGCCCTGCGCCTCGACGAGCCAGCCCTCGCCGAGGAGCGTGCGGACCAGCGCCGGCGCCGCTCCGGCGGGCAGGCGCTCGACGGGCGCCTCCGGCGAGCTCTCCGGCGCCGGGCGCAGCCCCAGCTCGCGCAGGCGCTCGCCGGCGCGGCGCTCGGCCGCAAGGTCGCGCCGCGTCAGCCGGCGCTCGCCGGGGGAGAAGAGGAGGGACCTGGCGCCGGCCTGGGCCGCGACCTCGCGGTCGCCGTAGAGGAAGGACAGGTGGGCGTGGACCCACCCTGCCTGGCCCTGCGGCCAGACCAGCCGGAGGCGCGGGCGCGGCGCGCCGCCGACCTCCTCGTAGCGGAGCTCCTCCGGGAGGTCGAGGGCCGGCGCGGCGGCGCGCGCGAGCAGGCGCTCGAGGAGGGCGCCGCCGTCGGTGAGCGGGACCTCGAGCGCGCCGTCGCGGCGCAGGAGCGAGATCCAGCCGAAGGCGCCGCCGTGGTCGAGCCGGGCGGCGCGGCCGGCGGTGAAGAGCAGGCCGCAGGAGAGGAGGAGCGCGGGCTCTGCGAGCGCCATCCGCTCGGCGTCCCGGCGGAGCGATCCGGTGACGCGGTAGCTGCGCTCGGCGCCCTCTCGACGCACCTCGAGCCACAGCCGCCAGGGCTCGCCGTCGTCCCAGGCCAGGGGCGACGGGGCGAGGCCGTCGGCGCCGGCCCGCAGGTGGCAGCGGCCCGTGGCGCAGAGACGCGGCATCAGCGCCGGCGCCAGCGGCTCGGGGATCCGGCAGTGGGCGGGGAGCCGCTCGTACCACCCCGACCCGTAGAGCGCCGGCTTGGCGCCCACCAGGAGGGCCAGGATCTCCCGATCGGCGGCCTCGGGAAGGACGGGGATCTGGACGACGTGGACCAGCGCCGGGCGCGGCTTGCCCCAGCCGCCGGTGGCCTTCCGGCGCCGCTCCAGGAGCTCGAGCGTCAGCCCGCCGCTCGCCCGGCTCGCCGGGGCGTCGACGACGTAGAGGAGGTCCTCCGGCGGCGGGCCGCCGAGATTCGGCCCGGGCGTCTCGTGCGCGCTCTCGACGAGCCTTCGCCAGTCGGGTTTCGCCGGCCGGCGGACGAGGGAAGGGCGGGCTCGCGGCGGCGGCCTGCGCCCGGCGTCGAGGTCGGAGCCGGGATCGTCGAGATCATCGAAGTCGTCGGAATCGTCGCTGTCGTCGAGATCGTCGCCGCCGGCGACCTCGATCGATCGCGGCAGCCGCTGGCCGGGCGGGGCGAGCAGGCGCCGTCCGCCGGCGGCGAGGATCGTCGCCCAGACGTGCTTGCAGGGCTCGCCGCGGTCCTCGAGATAGGGACAGGTGCAGGAGACGACGAGCACCTCCCCGTCGAGCTCCAGGCGCACGCTGTAGCGCGCCGTCCCGGCGACCGTCGCCTCGATCGCCTCCGCCGTCGCCGAGGTGATCTTCACCCGCCGCTGGAAGTAGTACTGCGTCCCCCGGCTGCGAACCGCCGCCGCGACGTGGCGCGAGAGGCCGGCGACGCTCGTGTCGGACGAGACTCTCACGTCCTCTCGAGCAGCACGATCCCCGACAGGCGGAGGAACCTCTCCTGCGTCCGCTTGGGATAGAGGCGGCCGAGCGCGTGGAAGAAGCGGGCGAAGCGCATCGTCCGGTTGAGGCGGAGGGACTCCCCGAAGGTCGAGCGGAACTCCCGCTCGCGCCAGCCGAGCGGCGCGAAGAACTGCGTCCCCTCGGCGGGGCCGAAGATGAGCGGCGACCGCTTGAGCGAGTCGCCCCAGGAGCGGTTGATCCGCTTGAGGATCTGCGGCGAGGCGAGGTCGATGAGCCAGCGGCGGAACGAGCTCTGCTCGTGGAGGGCCGCGGCGAGGCGGGCCACCTGGTCGCTCTGGAGGTAGGCGAGGAGGCCCTCTGTGATGACGAGCACGTTGGAGGCCGATGCCCCCACGCGGTCGAAGAGCGCGCGCCGGGCCTCGCCGTCGGTGAGGTCGACGCGGGCATATTCGAGGGCGCAGCGCGGCCGCTCGCCGGCGAGGAGCCCTTCCTTGTAGGCGAGGATGTCGGGGAGGTCGGCGTCGATCCAGCGCAGGGTCGCCGGGAGCGGCAGGCGCCAGGGGCGCGCGTCGAGCCCCGCCGCGAGGTTCAAGACGGCGTCGACGCCGCCCTCCGCGAGCGTGCGCAGGATGATCTCGTCCATCACCTGCGTGCGGACGATCATCGGCCACGCCATCTCCTTCGCCTTGGGGATGCCGCGGAGGATCGCCTCCCCTTCCGGGCCGGCGAGCCGGCGGGCCCAGGGGTCGTGGAAGAGGGCGTCGGGCCGCTCGGACTCCATAGCGCGGTAGAGCGCCACCCAGCGCGCCGTGTCCGAGATGTGGGCGACGGGGGCGACGGGGGGGGCGTCCGCTGCGGGCATGCGAGCCGTTGTACCACAACGCCGCGACGCGTTCGCGGCTGCGAGTTGCCGTCCATCCATGGGCCTCTTCGACAGAGCTCGAACCTTCCTACCTGTCATCCTGAGCGCAGCGAAGAATGGAATGAGAAGGCCAATCTCCTGGCGCAGTCCCATAGATTGGGCTGCAAAGGGATCCAGGGTCAGAGACCCGGAAAGGAGAT
>DATBQN010000161.1:0-2923 GCA_036560825.1 Thermoanaerobaculia bacterium | reverse complement strand
CACCTCGACCTTCGGCACCACGCGGAGCGGCCGCCGCAGCTCGCCCAGCGCCTCGTCCGCCCGCCGGTAGACGACCTCGCGATCGAGGCTCACCTCGACGCCGTCGAGGGTGAAGGTGAAGCGGGCGGTGAGCGGCGCCGGCCCGAACGGCTCGCCGCGCTCGGCGGGCGCCGCCTCCGACCAGTCGTAGAGGGAGCCGCGCATGGGCCGGCGGAGGAAGTAGGGGACGGTGAGCGGCGTCTCCGCGGGCACCAGCAAGCTCGCCTTGCGATCGACCTTCTGGTTGGGAGGCAGTTCCGCCGCGAGCTCGCTCGGCTCGCCTGCCGAGACCGGCCTGCCGTCCCCCCAGTCGGTGCGGAAGGCGAGGCGCACCTGCTCGATCGGCGACCGGCCACTGTTCCAGATCGTCGCCTGGAGGGCGAGGGCTGACCCCGGCGGAACGGTCTCGCGGTCGGCGAAGGCGTCGACGGCGATCCCGGCCGCGGCGCCGAGGCCGGTCTCGGCGACCGCGATCTTCTCGTCCAGCAGGTCGGCGACCCCGAGGGATTCGGCCCCTCGATCGCCGGCCAGGCGGGCGCGCGCGGCGCGGAGGTGCTTGAGGATCGCGACGAGCGGCGGCGCGGCCTCGCCCAGGCGCTCGGGCGCGAGCGCGGCGCGCGCCTTCACGGCCAGGTCCTCGGCCGCCGCGAGGTGGGCGGCGATCTCGCGCTTGGCGGCGCCGTCGGCGAGCGGCGCCGCGATCGCCGCGAGATGGGTGTCGATCCCGGCGAAGGCGCCCTTGCCGTCCTTCCCCGCGCCGCCGTCCACCCAGGCGAGGCGGTCCTCCTGGCTGCCCAGCTCCAGGACGCGCCCCATGTCCTGCGAGCGGTGCATGCCGCGCGAGGCCATGGCGAGCTGGAAGATGGAGCGGCCGGTGAGGGGATCGACGCCGCCGAGCGGCAGCGTCATCGTCGCCGCGTTGCGGTCGAACCAGGCGCCGCGGTAGAAGGCCTGCGGGCGCCAGGGGGCGAGCCCCTCCCTGGCGAGCTCGGGGAGCGCCGCGGCATCGCCCGCCAGGCGGTACGCCTCGGGCGCCACGGCGCCGGCCGCCTGGTGCTGGCCGTGCCCGGCCTGCGGCGAGGCGGGGAAGACGGAGACCACCACCTGCGGCTTGAAGCGGCGGACGACGCGCACGGCGTCCTCGACGAGCGCCTCCCTGGGCCACAGGCGGAGCGTCTCGTCGAGCGAGCGGGTGTAGCCGAAGTCGAAGGCGCGGCTGAAGAACTGGCGGCCGCCGTCGATCTCGCGCGCGGCGAGGAGCTCGCGGGTGCGGATGAGGCCGAGCCCCACGCCGAGCTCGGGGCCGATGAGGTTCTGGCCCCCCTCGCCGCGCGACAGCGAGAGGTAGGCCGCCTCGCCGCCCAGGGTGCGCGAGACGTAGGTGAGGAGCGCGGTGTCCTCGTCGTCCGGGTGGGCGCCGATCACCAGCAGCCGGCGGTGGCAGGAGAGCTTGGCGAGCGCGCGGTCGACCGTGGCGAGCCCGCCGGTGCCGGCGGGCTGCAGCGCCGACGGCGCCGGCGCCGCCCCCGGCACCCCGCCGACGCCGGCCGCGGCCGTCGCCGCGCGTCCGAGCCAGAGAGCCACCACCAGCGAGACGAGGGCGAGGGCGGAGAGAACCTCGAGAGAGCGTCGGATCATGGGCATTCTCGATCTACGGAAGGATGGAGGCAGGGTTTGGAGCCGCGGCTCGCGGCCGCCGGCGCGCCGGCAGTCTAGCAGCCCGCGGCGGGGCGTGGCAGGGGATAGGCCGCGAGGTCAAGCGGGATCTCGAGGACCGCGATAGGCCCCCGGGGCCCTGTGCTAAACTCTTATCGAGGAGAAGTTTACGTGACTCGGAGCAGACGCGGGACAGAACAGGAGGAGGCAGCCCTGGAACGGCCTCGCTACGGGCTTCGCCATGCCGCGCGCTACGTTGGGATCTCGCCCACGACCCTGCGCTCCTGGGTTGCCGGGCGGCCGTATCCGCTCGCCGGCGGGCGCGGGTTCTTCCAGCCGCTCATCGCGCGGCCGGACGCGCAGGATACGCGCCTCTCCTTTTCCAATCTGATCGAGGCCCACGTGCTGCGGGCCTTGCGCGCGCGCCACGGCGTCCCCATGTCGGCGGTGCGCACCGCCCTCGACTATGCCGAGGGCGAGCTGCGGATCAATCGACTCCTCCTCCGGGACGAGCTGCGGACGACTGCCGGCAGCCTCTTCATCGAGCGGCTAGGTCAGCTCATCGACCTCGGACGCTCCGGCCAGCTCGTCATGAGAGAGCTCCTCCAGGGACACCTCGAGAGGATCGAGCGCGGTCTCGACGGAACGCTCCTCCGCCTCTTCCCCGTCGTCACCATGCGCGGCCTGGCGGGACCAAAGATCGTCGGCATCGATCCGCGCATCGCCTTCGGCCGGCCGTTCATCGTCGGCAAGGGGGTGAGGACCGCGACCATCGCCGAGCGGCTCGACGCCGGCGAGAGCCGCGAAACCGTGGCCGACGAGTATCAGCTCACGCCCTCCGAGATCGATGAAGCGATCCTCTACGAACGAGCAGCCTGAGCCGACCTTCTTCACCGACCGAGATCTGGGACCAAGGGTAGCCGCGGCGCTCCGGCTGGGGGGCCTCCGGGTGGAGGTCGAGGTGTTCTTGCCGCGAGAAACCCTCTGTCTGTCATCCTGAGTTGCCCACCAGCTGACGCCGGCCACGAAGGATGAAAGGGGTATCCCCCCTTGCATTGTCATCCTGAGCGGGAGCGAAGGATCGGGCGGGGGGCGGCGCGAGATCGGTTCGGCCGCGCGCCACCCACCCACCCGATCCTTCGCTCCCGCTCAGGATGACAGGGACAAGGAGTGCCACCGATAGGCCGGTGGAGGCCTACCCAGCAGTAGCACGTTTTGTCTGCAGGCA
>DATBQN010000160.1:0-4526 GCA_036560825.1 Thermoanaerobaculia bacterium | reverse complement strand
GTCTCTTGGGGACATTTGATCCAAGGGGTAGGTTACACCTGATCCGGCCGCCGAGCTGCCCAGGGGGCTGCTGGTGGGGCCTGCCTTGCGCCGCCGCGTGCGCGGAGTGCTGGGGATGCGAGGCCTCGCCGACCTCGCCAGGCGGGTTCGCCGTCGCCGCGTTCTGCGCGTGGACGGGGCGGTGCGCCCTGGGCGCCGGCGGCTCGGGCGCGCAGAGCCTGACGCGGAGAAAGGGTCGGAACTCTAGGTGAGACGAAGGTCGTATTTGCAAGAAGCGAGCCGGGAACAGCCCAGCGCGGCGGCGCCGGCGCGTGAGCGCCCGCCGTGAGCTCCGTGTAACCGCCCGCCGCGCCGTCCGCGTCTGGCCTTGATGTCGAGGCCGGGCCGGCCGCGCGAGGCTGCCGGGCCCGTCCTCCCGCTTCGGAGGACCGCGTGGCGAGAGCGATCGATCCTGCAGCGCCGGACGGGGCGCCACCGCTCCGAAACCGCCGAAGCCGCCGCCGCCTCGGCTGGTGGCTGGCCGCGGCCGGCGCCGCGATCCTCGGCGTCGCGGGCTTCCTCGTCTGGCGGGCGAGCCACGAGCGGCCCCGCTACGTGACCGCGACGGTCACCCTGGGCGACGTGCAGAAGAGCGTCGGGGCGACCGGCGCCCTCAATCCCCTGGTGACGGTGCAGGTCGGCTCCTACGTGTCGGGCACCGTCAAGACGCTCAAGTGCGACTTCAACACCGAGGTCGTCGTCGGGCAGGTCTGCGCGACGATCGACCCGCTGCCGTTCCAGCTCGTCGTCGACGAGGACCGGGCGCAGGTGACGACGGTCGAGGCCCAGCTCAGGAAGGACCGCGCCGCGCAGCTCTACGCGAAGACCGCCTTCGAGCGCGACTCGAAGCTCCTCGCCGAGGGCACCGTGTCGCAGGACGCCGTCGACAACGACAAGAGCGTCTACGATCAGGCCACGGCCCAGATCGGCCTCGACCAGGCGAACGCCGCCGACAAGCGCTCGGCGCTCAAGGCGGCGGAGGTGAACCTCGCCTACACGGACATCCGGTCGCCGGTCGTGGGGACGGTGATCACCCGCACCATCGACGTCGGCCAGACGGTGGCGGCGAGCCTCCAGGCGCCGACCCTCTTCCTCATCGGCAAGGACCTCTCGAAGATGCAGGTCGACACCAACGTCAGCGAGGCGGACGTCGGCGCCGTGCGGCTCGGGCAGGACGCGTCCTTCACCGTCCAGGCCTTTCCCGGCCGCACCTTCCGCGGCCGCGTGCGGCAGATCCGGCGCGGGCCGATTACGGTGCAGAACATCGTCACCTACGACGTCGTCGTCGCCTTCGACAACCCGCAGCGCCTGCTCTTCCCCGGCATGACCGCCGACACCCACGTCGTCATCGCCGAGCACGACCACGTCCTGCGGGTCCCCCTCCCCGCCGTGCGCTTCACCCCGGAGGGGCTGGCTCGCGCAGGGGGAGGAGGGCGGCGGGGCGGCGGCGACGCGGCCGAGAGCCGGGGGGAGGCGGGCGTCACAGAGGCGGGGGAGGAGCGAGCCGCGGCGGTCGGACAGGAGGTGAGCACGGCGGCCGTGCCGGCGGAGGGATCGGCGGAGAGAGAAGAAAAAGCTCCGGATGAAGCAGTGTCCGAGGCCGGCGGCGAGGGCCGCGGCGAGGGCCGCCGCCGGCGGCATGGCGAGGGCGGGGACGAACGCGGAGGAGGGCGTTGGGGCGGGCGCCGCGACCGAGGCGATGCCGGGGACGGGAGCGGCCCGGCGGCGGCGGGCGAACGCGGTGGGGAGGCCGCGGGCAGGCAGCGCGGCGGCGGTCGGGCTCCACGCACGGGAGGGGGCCGCGCCGCGCACCGGGCGCGCGTCTGGGTGCTGGGCAAGGACGGCGCGCTGCGGCCGGTCGACGTCACCACCGGCCTCGACGACGGCGCCCTGATCGAGGTGTCGGGCCCGGACCTCCACGCGGGCGACCGCGTGGTGGTCAACGAGCTGCGGCCGGACGAGCACCGGCGGACGCCGATGCCGGGCCAGAACCCGGGTCAGAGCCCGGGCCAGAACCAGGTGCTCCGGCAGGGCGGGCGGCTGCTGTGACGCCCGGCGAGCCCTCCCGCGCGGCGCCCGCATCGAGCGCGGCGCCCGGCCCTCCCGGCCCCGTCATCTCCGTCCGCGAGGTGACCAAGGTCTACCAGCTGGGCGACCAGGAGGTGCGCGCCCTCCGCGGCGTCAGCCTCACGGTCGAGCGCGGCGAGTTCGTCGCCATCATGGGCGCCTCGGGGTCGGGCAAGTCGACCCTCATGAACGTCATCGGCTGCCTCGACCGGCCGACCAGCGGCGAGTACCGGCTCGACGGCATCGACGTCGCCGCGCTCGACGAGCCGTCGCTCGCCTTGATCCGCAGCCGGCGGATCGGCTTCGTGTTCCAGAGCTTCAATCTGCTGGCGCGCACGAGCGCCGCGGAGAACGTGGCGCTCCCCCTCTTCTACTCCGGGCAGCTCGCCGGGAGCGGCGCCAAGGTGGCCGCGACGCTCGCCCTCCTCGGCCTCGCGGACCGGGCGCGGAATCACCCCAACCAGCTCTCCGGCGGCCAGCAGCAGCGGGTGGCGATCGCCCGCGCCCTCATCAACGACCCCACCATCCTCCTCGCCGACGAGCCCACCGGGAACCTCGACTCGCAGACCGCGAAGGAGATCCTGGGGACGATCCGCACGCTCAACCGCGAGCGGGGCCTGACCGTCGTCCTCGTCACCCACGAGCGGGCGATGGCCGAGGCCGCCGACCGCATCGTCACCCTGAGCGACGGGCTCGTCGTCTCCGACGAGCGGCGGGAGGTCGCCGCCGCGGCCGGCTCGACGCCGGCTCTCGGGACGGAGCGCGCGGCGCCGGCCTCGCCTCTCGGTCCCCTCGCCGAGGCGTGGTCGTTCGCGCGCATGGCGCTCGCCGCCGCCGGCCGCGGCATCGGCCGCAACAAGCTGCGCTCGGCGCTCACCATGCTCGGCATCTTCATCGGCGTCGCCGCCTTGATCGCCATGCTGGCGGTGGGCGAGGGCGCGCGGGCGGCCTTGAAAGCGCAGCTCGAGAGCCTGGGCACCGACCTCCTCGTCGTGCTGCCGGGGGCGACGCGGGCGAACGGCGTGCGCGCCGGCATCGGCAGCGCCGCCACCCTCAAGGTGGCCGACGGCGCCGCCATCCTCGAGGAGGACTCCGCCGTCGCCGACCTCTCCTACATCAACCGGCAGTCCGCCCAGACGGTCAACGGCAACCAGAACTGGTCGACGAGCATCCTCGGGGTGACGCCGAGCTACCTGTCGATCCGCAGCTGGCCGGTGGCCGAGGGGCGGCGCCTCACCGAGCAGGACGAGAGCGAGGGGCGGACCGTCTGCCTCCTCGGCCAGACCGTGCTCGCCAACCTCTTCGGCGAGTTCCAGGACCCCATCGGCGCCGTCATCCGGATCAAGAACGTGTCGATGGAGGTGGTCGGCGTGCTCGCCGTCAAGGGCCACTCGGCGTCGGGGCAGGACCAGGACGACGTCGTCCTCATCCCCTTCCGCACCTCCCAGGAGCGCGTCCTCGGGGTCGCGGCGCCGAGCTCGGCGCAGAGCCAGGCGACCGTCTTCGTGGCGCCGCCCAACCCCTTCGGCATCCAGCCCAGGCTGACCGGCTTCGTCCACGCCATGTACGTGCAGGCGCGGAGCGGCGAGCTCGTCAAGACCGCCCTCGACCAGGTGACGAAGACGCTCGAGCGGCAGCACCGCATCCGGCCCGGCCAGGCCGACGACTTCACGGTGCGCGACTTGACCGAGATCGCCGAGGTGGCGGAGGCGACCAGCCGGGTGATGGAGCTGCTGCTCGCGGCGATCGCCTCGATCTCGCTCCTCGTCGGCGGCATCGGGATCATGAACATCCTGCTCGTCTCGGTCACCGAGCGCACGCGCGAGATCGGCGTCCGCATGGCGATCGGCGCGCGGCGCCTGCACGTGCTGCTGCAGTTCCTCGTCGAGGCCGCGCTCCTGAGCCTGATGGGAGGCGGCGCGGGCGTCCTCGTCGGCATCGCCGCGTCGAAGGTGATCTCGCTGGTCGCCGGCTGGCCGACGCTCCTCTACCCGGCCGTCGTCCTCGCCGCCTTCCTCTTCTCCGCCGCGATCGGGGTCTTCTTCGGCTACTACCCGGCCCGCCAGGCCTCGCGCCTCGATCCCATCGACGCGCTGCGCTATGAGTGACCGGCGAGCGGTCCGGCTGGCGATCGGCCGCGCGCTCGGGCTCGCGCTCCTCCTCCCGCTCTGCATCCAGAGCTGCGTCGTGGGTCCCGACTTCCACCGGCCGGCGCCCCCCGACGTGAAGACCTATCGCGCGCCGGAGCCGTCGGCAGTGGGGCCGGAGGGCGAGCTCGAGGCGCCGCAGCGGATCGCGCTCGGCGAGGAGATCCCGGCCGCCTGGTGGGGGCTCTTCCAGAGCCCGCGGCTCGACGAGCTGCTCCGCCAGGTGATCGCCGCGAGCTACAGCCTGGCCGCCGCCCGCGCCACCCTGGCGGA